>CAYJCC010000024.1:0-8043 GCA_964368655.1 uncultured Lachnospiraceae bacterium
ATATACAACATCTTCATTCTTTTTTGTTGCACCTTTGTTTTTCTTCTTCTTGTTGAAGAAAATCCCCTCGTGCTTATCGAATATGGATAACAAAAGGTCTGCTACCAATACGATAACAAATGCTCCAAATCCTATTATTGCAAGAATTCCTAATACATCTAAAGCTACTTGCATATATCCTCCTTTGTTTTTGCCCACCCTGATTGTTTTTTATTTGGTGGAAGCGGCGGGAGTCGAACCCGCGTCCGAAAATGAAAAATTAAACTTTTCTACATACTTAGTCACTTTCATTTTTAACCTCAATAATGTAAGTAACAAACATTATATCAGCGAGTTTACTACTTTACTACACTTCACCGTAAACAAATGAAATTATAGTTGCCCACCTAATGACGCTCTATCCAAACCGGTGGTTTTTCTGGTAGAACGGCTGAGACTAAGCTACAGCTAATTCTGCATTGTCTGCAATTAAGTTTAGTTTCCGTTTTTAACGCAGACGAGCCTGCGATATGCTTTATGCCTAACCTTTACAATCCCGTCGAAACCATTACGCCCCCATATTTCAGGGTTATGCTTGGTTTTTCAACTCTCTTTCAGCATCTCTCAACTTATCTTTCTCCATAAGCACATCTTTTTTATCGTAAGCGTGTTTACCTTGAGCAAGTCCAACCTCAACTTTTACATATTGGTTCTTGAGATACAATTTTAATGGGACAAGAGTTAGTCCCTTTTGCTGAACTTTGGCTTTCAACTTCGCAAGTTCTGTCTTGTGCATCAAAAGCTTTCTGTCTCGCCTATCTTCAAGATGAGTATTTGTAGCTTTTTCATAGGGAGCAACATACATATTCTTCACAAACATTTCATTCGAGTTGGTTATTAAGATGAAGGAATCCTTTAAGTCTGCTTTTCCAGCTCTTAAAGATTTCACTTCACACCCTTCTAAAACCATTCCCGTTTCGAACGTTTCAAGAATATAGTAGTTGTGATTTGCAATTCTATTAGTGGCTAAAATTTTCATCTACTCTCCCATTATATCATAATTTTATTTTTTTTCAATAGTAATTTGTAATTTTTATGCCATTTTCATGCAAAAAAACAGCATTTTACACCAAGGAGAAGTTAATTTTATGTTCAGGAACACTTACTGCTGAACATTTTACTCTCACTTTGTCGCCTAACTTAAACGAATGAGCCGACCCTTCCAATAGGAAGTTTTCTTCATCATAAGTGTAATAATCGTCTGGTAATTCGTCTATTGGAACTAACCCTTCGACCGTATTATCCAACTCAACAAAGCACCCGAATGCTGTAACACCAGATACGATTGCATCAAACTCTTCCCCAATCTTATGCTCCATGAACAATGCTTTGTAAAGAGAATCCACTTCTCTTTCAACCTCTTCAGCGTTGACCTCTCTATCCGAAGATTGGAACCCACTTGCAACAACAAACTGCTTATCGTCGGCAAGAACTCTTCCATTCAATTTTCCATTGAGTTCCTCTTTAATAATTCTGTGAATTGTTAAATCTGGATATCTACGAATTGGTGAGGTAAAGTGAGAATAGAACTTGCTTGCCAAACCAAAGTGTCCCAAACATTGAGGAATGTACTTTGCTTTTTTCTGACTTCTCAAACAAATTCTGTTAAGAGAATAAGCATAATCTTTATCAGCTATCTCGTCTAATACTCCCTGCAAATCTTTTGGCTTTACGTCTTCTCCGTTGAAGTTACATTTAATTCCATACATCTGTGCAATACGAATAAAACTGTTCATCTTTTCCACATCTGGTTGTTCATGAACACGATATAGGAAAGGTGCTTTTTTAAGGAAATAATGTGCAGCCACCGTCTCATTCGCAGCAATCATAAACGACTCAATCAATTTATGTGATTCATCATGTTCCCTAGTGAATATGTCAGAAACGTCCCCCGTTTCTGTCAAAATAATCTGGGCTTCTGGTAAATTAAAGTTTATTGCTCCATTTCTAATTCTTTTGTTTTCAAGTATCTTTGCCAGTTTCCCCATAAGTAAAATGGCGTCAACAAACTTGGCATTTTCCTTACAAGCGTTCGCTTCTTTTTCAAGTATTCTACCAACTTCGTCGTAGGTAAATTTCTTCTGACTACATATTATGCCTTCAAAAATCTCATGGTTAACAACGTCACCTTTTTCGTTGATTTCCATATCAACACATAGAGCAAGTCTGTCAACATTTGGATTCAAAGAACAGATACCGTTACTCAACTCTCTTGGCAACATTGGTAAAACCATATTTGGCAAATAAACACTAGTTCCACGCTTAAATGCCTCATTATCCAACACGCTTCCACGATGAACATACTCGCCAACGTCGGCAATATAAACACCAAGAAGATAATTTCCGTTAGGTAACATTTTTACACATACAGCATCATCAATATCATGAGTGTCTGCTCCGTCAATAGTGAATACAAGTTCTTTTCTTTTGTCTTTACGATATGGATATTTTGTGGCATCTATCTCGGTAGGGACTTCACTGGCAACAGCCAAAACTTTTTTTGGAAAGTTTTCATACAACCCATAAGACCTTAAACATGAAAGAACTTGAACTGCAATATCATTTTCCTCTCCGAGAACTTCAACAACAACTCCATCAGGACATTTTTTGCCGTTATAGTATCTTTCTACCTTTACAACAACCTTATCTCCATCATTTGCACCAAGAACCTTACTCATTGGCACATAAACATCTTTTCCAAACTTTACATCATCTGGAGTAACATAGGCATTCATTTTGCCTAGTTTTATTTTTCCAACAATACCACCGTTTCCCCTTTCAATAACTTGGATAACTCGGCCTTCTCTTTTCTTCTTGCCGTTAACAATCTCTATCATGACAGTATCTTTATTAACAGCCCCATTCAAATTCTTTTCGGCAATGAAGACATCTTCTTCGTTGCTATCAAAAGGCACTAAAAAAGCATATCCGTTTTTGGTCCCACAAATTTTTCCATCTAAACGGTTCTTTCCCTTTTTCTTTTCACGTCTTACAGCCTTCATATCAGAATAATCTTCTTCATTATTCTTAATCTTTGCTCTCTTTAACTTTTTTTCAGGACTTCTCATAACATCTTGAACTTTCGTATCCTTGCAAGTGATTTTTTTCTGCAAAATAAGACGGTCGACAATCTTTTTAATCTCTTCGAACGACTTATTATTCAAAACGCATAGTTGAGCAATCATAAATGCTCTTTCATATTGTTCAAGTTTGTTTATTTTTACTTGTTGTATTATTTTTTCTTCCATTAAACCCTTCTATGTCTATAAATTAAAAAGTGGCACAAATACATTGTGCCACAAATCCTTGCAATTTTATTTTTGCATTAAATTATGGCCTGTATATCGCAAATGTAATGAAATATATAAGCGTCATAACTAAAACGCAAACAGCTGCTATGATAACAAGTTTCTTTAGGCGGCCTTCTTTTGTACCACCTTTATTTTGACCATAATAGCTTTCGTTTGTTCCGGTTATCGCATTGCTACCACCGTCAGCATTGCTAGTTTGCATCAATACTGCAACAATGATAACTACTGCACAAATGGTAACTAAAACCATAAGAACAGATTGTATGATAGGGAACGAATCCCTAACCCAATCAGGAACAGTTTTTGCATCACCAAGTAAGCTCAAAAAGTTCATATCTTCCTCCATATTTGTAACTATAATAAAAAACGCAATATCCTCAATAAAAACATATTGTATAAATTGCTGTCTATAATATACCACACAAACGGCTTTTTTACAAGAAAATATCATAAACTTTTGCGAATTTTATCACACTAAATAAAAAAACACGGAAGTATTTTCCGTGTTTTTTATTTTATATTCGATTATTTATAGGCAAACGTATACGATATCTATAATAATGAAGAAGAATCCCAAGAAGAATAAGAACCAATTTTGAATAAAATCAGACTTTTCCTTGTGGTTCTTGTTAGGCAAAATTGCGTATAAAAGACAAACCAATCCTATAATTGCCAAGCCAAATATGATTCCACCTTTTACGGCAGGACTAACGTCTCTAACTATTGCGTTATAGAACTTATGCCACATTGCTGAAAACATAAAGATTCCTCCTTTGTTCGTCTATATTATTATTTTACTATATTTTTACTACATTGTCAATATTTTGTATTACTTTACAATCAGAGATTTCCCCGTCATTTCAGATGGTTTTTTCTCCCCAATCATATCCAACAATGTTGGGGCGATATCTGCAAGAGTTCCCTTCTTTCTCAACTTGCTACCCATATACTTATCACTTATCACAATACAAGGAACCAATGCTGTACTGTGAGAGGTGTTTGGAGAACCATCTGGGTATTTCATCTCATCTGCGTTTCCATGGTCTGCAGTCACAATGGCCTGTCCACCAACTTTGTTTATAGCAGTGACAACCTTATTCACACATTCATCGACCACCTTAACGGCTATCTTTGCTGCCGCCATATCCCCTGAATGCCCCACCATATCACAGTTTGCGAAGTTCACAATTATAACGTCATATTTTCCACTTTCAATACCCTGGACCGTTTTTTCACAAACTTCTCTGGCACTCATTTCAGGTTTTCCAGAATATATCTTTAATTTTTCAGAAGTTACGAGACTTCTGTCCTCATTAGGATAAGGGTCCATTCTTCCATCGTTAAACGCGAATGTAATATAAGCAAACTTTTCAGTCTCGGCAAGTTTCAACTGCTTATAACCTCTTTCACTCAATATCTCTGATAATATATTCTTTAATGGTTGTTTTTTATATGCTACCAGACAATTCTTCAAATTTTTATCATATTCACACATGCACACAAATACAAGTTTCAACTTTTTATCGGTATATGCCAAGGTATTATCTTTATCAAAAACATACGCTAACTGTCTCTCTCTATCCGAACGATAATTATACGAAATAACACTGTCGCCAGACTTTACCAAAGCAACCGGCTTACCATCTTCAACAATTACTGTAGGCATAATAAACTCATCGGTTTCTCCACGTCCATACGCCATCTTCACAGCCTCTTGCGCAGACGCTGCAACAAATCCCTTTCCTCTCACCATACAGTCGTAAGCGAGTTCTACACGGTCCCAGTTGTTATCTCTATCCAAAGCGTAAACTCTACCAATCACGTTAGCTATTTTACCACAACCCAACTTGGAACAATAGTTTTCAATTTTAGTTATATATTTTTTTGCACTCTTTGGTGGCACATCTCTTCCATCTGCAAAGAAATGAATATAAACGTTTTTCACCTCGTTCTCTTTTGCCATTTTAATCAACGCAAGAAGGTGGTCTATATGTCCATGAACTCCACCATCAGTAGGAATTCCCATCAAGTGTAAAGCACTGCCTTTTTTCTTTGCATTTTTCATCGCCTCTAAAAGAGCTTCATTCTTGAAAAAACTTCCGGTCTTTATCTCATCATTTATCATTACTAAATCTTGTTTATTTAGTCTTCCTGTCCCAATCGTCAAATGTCCAACTTCGCTTGTTCCTGCTTGACCTTTTGGTAATCCCACTGCCAATTCACTCGCATGTAAAAGAGTGGTTGGATATTTCTTGGATAAAGACTGTAAAAATTTTGTGTTAGACGATGTCACAGCACTTCTCTTTAGGTCTCTTGGATATCCAAATCCATCCATAATTACCAAACATATTGGTTTTTTGTTCATCATACTCTCCTATGGTATCTGTCTAAATCCACATTCTGGACAAAATTTACAACTTATATCCATTTGTGCGCCACAATACTTACAAACTTTTTTCGTAGGCTGCAATAATGTTGATTCGGTTTGCAACTCTATTGTTGGCTTAACTGCTGGATTCAAAAACTCTGGGTTTGTTCCTCTTCTGAACTCTTGTGGATTAAAATCCTGTGGCTCATTGTTTTTGACTGCGCTTTCTAATGGTCTTATTTTTTTTACAATTTCTGCTTCTTGAACCGGTGTTGGACTTTCTATCTGTTCCAAAGCCTGCTCTGCTGTAACATAATTAACTGAAGGCGTCGTTCTGTTTGCTAAAAACTCTGCAATTTCTGCTTGTTGCCCTTTCGACAGTTTTATAGATTCTAGTCTGATATTCATTATAGAAATGCCCGTTCCACCTATCTCGTCCAATATACGTTCATTTAACGTCTCATTTACTTGGTCATTTTCTGTTAAAATATCAACAAAACTCATGCCTGCTCTTTCCAATAATCTGCTTATCGCATCTCCTACCCAAATTTGTATTTGTTTAAGAGCGTAACCGTTCTTTATATAAGCATTCTCTGCTAATAAAGCTGAAACAAGTTCACTGGCATCTACCACTTTCAAGTTAAACAGCCCCTCTGGATACCCTTTCACTTTTCCAAATTGAGTGTTTCTAAAAACAAATGGAATATACGCATCAATCGTTGCGTCGTGAAACTCTTTCATGTTAACAAAATATATATCTGACTTAAAGGAAGTAGGAACGCCACCCTTCTCTGCTTTCTTATCTAAATGAAGACGCTTAAAAGTCTCCGGAAGAGTCGAGCCGTTGAGTTTGAACTTTCCTGGGTACAGCACATCTGCTACTCTATCCTTACATACAAAAATAGCCAAAGAATTACCACTTACGGTAATATTTTCATTGACTTTAATTCTTTTTGCACTTTTCGGATGCATATATATAATGTGCTGGTCTAAATCTGCACATTCTATGCCTTTACTAAACCTACCGAATAATCTCGAAAGTAATCCCATAGACTTTTCCCTCGTTTTTATTTTAGCACAATTTTATTATAGTAACAAACAATCTGTGAGTTTTAGAAAAATATTGTCCATTTTTTGATAGATAAAAAACTACATTCTATCCCTTTTATATCGCATATTTGGAAGAATAAACACATATATATTGAGTATATGGAGGACCACTATGAACAAATTATCTGAAATAATCTCAAAGCCAGTAATCAGTCTATATGATGGACAAAATGAAGGCATTGTTGGGAATATATTATTTGACCGTGAACATAAAAAGCCTTGTTTGCAGTCGTTTTTGACAACTCAGAAGAGTCTCTCGAGAAGATTCTTCCTCTACAAAAAATCTATAGCATTGGAGACGCCGTAATGGTTCGAAATAGCGGCGTTCTAGAGCTTTCAAGCAACTTGGAGTTAATCTCTTGACGGCTTGTGCAATCCCATGCTAACCACCACCTACGATACTCTAGGCAAAAGAATTGGACAAGTAACAGAAATAATAATAGACGATAGATACAATATCTCACAATTTATTTTTTCAAATGGCGACTCTTGCAATAGAGAAAAGATTGCAAATTTCAATAATAATATTTCCGTGCTTTATGGAGAAAACGATACCGTAAAAATAAGTCGTTTGAAACCAAAGTTTGTTATGCCAAAAATATCCAATCAACCAATTGTTCACATATTGGAGACACCAGAGGTTGAACCCGAAAAGAAACCTCTCATTCTTCCAAACAGAGCAATTGCAAACTACCGACTTTTACTCGATAGAAAAGTAACAAAAAATATTCGACTAATGAACGGCGAAGTTGTCATACGACAAAACTCAAAAATCAACCACGCTATCATTGATATAGCGAGAAGAAACGGGTTGCTAAAAGAGTTGACTCAATACAGCATATAGACACAAAAAAACATAAGGCAAAACCTTATGTTTTTTATTTGTTATTTATCGTCTTTCTTCTTTGATGCTTTTTCTAAAAGTGAGTTCAAGGAATTATTTATTTTTGCTCCACCTCTACTCTTTCTTGGAGTTGGGGTTGGTTCAAAATCACTTTCAAGAACAATATCGGTTTTCTTCAACTTAACTGGCTTGTCAACATTGAATGTATTTTTTGCTTCATTGATACTCTCATTCAAAGATGTTTTCAATTCTCTTTGTTTTTTATCAAGTTCCATGTTTTCTTTTTCAATACTTTCAGTTAATAAACGTAATTTTTGCAATCTTTCTTTTCTTTCTTCAGAAAGTTTTTGTGTTCTCTCAAGGTCTTTCTT
>CAYJCC010000025.1:0-7989 GCA_964368655.1 uncultured Lachnospiraceae bacterium
GTATTGTATATATTGTTTTAGGGGCTTCTGGTTCATCTGGACCTTCTGGGTCTGTTGGAGTGTTTGGGTCTCCTGTTCCGGTATCTGTGCTGCCAAAATGAAAAGACAGTTTTCCGTCTTCGAAACTCATGTAGTCCAGCGTATAAAAAGCAAGAGCAACACCTAACACCATGTTTACTATTAAACAACATATTGCAAGTATAAATCTTGTTTTCTTTGGCATATATTTCCCCTCTTTTGTTTTTTAGTTTAATCTTCTATTGTTGCTTTTATTCTACGAACGCCACTTGAAGAAGCTTCTTCTTTTAATATCTTAAAGGAACCCAATTCTTCAGTGTTTTTTGCATGTGGACCACCACAGATTTCTTTACTATATTCGCCGATAGTATACACTTTTACACGGTCGCCATATTTACTTTCAAAGATACCCATTGCCCCACTGCTTTTAGCCTCATCTAGAGACATTTCTTCACACACTACCGGGACTTTTTCCTTAATAATCATATTTACATAGTCTTCCACTTTTTGTTTTTCTTCGTCTGTGAGTTTGTGGTCACAATTAAAGTCGAATCTTAATCTTTCAGTTGTGATATTGCTACCCATTTGATGAATATCTGAACTAACAAACTTTCTTAATCCTGCTTGTAGCAAATGAGTTGCTGTGTGCATTCTTGTAGTTCTCTCTCCACCATCTGCAGCAAGTCCACCCTTGAATTGTCCAGCAGATGCTGTACGGGCTAATTCTTGGTGTTCTTTGAACGCAGCCTCATATCCTTCCATATCTACAGAATATCCTTTTTCTTCAGCCATTTCAACTGTAAGTTCAACAGGAAAACCAAAAGTTTCATACAATCTAAAAGCCGTTTTCCCGTTTATTACTTTTTCTTCTACATAGTTTGGATTGCTTTTTTTCATGAACTCGTTTTTGCGATCTAGCCCATTGATAACTTTTTCAAACTCTTTTTCTCCGGCAACAACAGTTTTCATGAACTTTTCTTCTTCCATGTTCAATTCGTTAACTATCTTGTCTTTGTTTTTCATAAATTCAGGATAAACGTCTTTGAAGAAGTCGCAATATACTGATGCAATATCTCCAAGATGTCCTCTTTCAATTCCAAGTTTCATACAATGACGAATAGCTTTTCTGATAAGTCTACGCAAAACATATCCTGCCCCAGTATTTGATGGAGCAATACCTTTTTCGTCTCCAATAATTGCTGTCGCTGCACGAACATGGTCTGCTATTATTCTAAATGAACGAGTATTTTCGTCGCCGTTATCGTCATATTTTTTACCTGAAAGCTTTTCAATTTCTTTCATGGCATCTTCAAAAGATTCAGTAGCGTAAACACTACTTGCACCATTTAACACAATTAAGTTTCTTTCAAGTCCGAATCCAGTATCCACATTCTTTTGTTTTGCTGGAATATATTCAGTATCGCCAATCTTGTTATATTGCATATATACGTCGTTGCCGATTTCTATATATTTTCCACAAGAACAAGATGGGTTGCATTCTGGACAACATTTTGGTTTTCCAGTATCTATAAACATTTCAGAGTCTGGTCCACATGGTCCACGATTTATTTCCCACCAGTTATCTGACTTTGGCAAGAAGAAAATTCTATCTTTAGAAACTCCTTGTTTTTCCCAAAGCGCAGCAGTCTCGTTGTCTCTTGGAGAATTTTCGTCTCCAGCAAAACAAGTAACTGCAAATTCTTCTGGTTTAAGTCCCAAACACTTTGTTAAAAATTCATAACTCCATGCGACTTTTTCTTCCTTAAAATAATCTCCTAAACTCCAATTTCCTAGCATTTCAAAAAAGGTTAAGTGAGATTTATCTCCAACCTCATCAATATCTCCCGTACGAATACACTTTTGTACGTCACACAATCTTTTTCCTGCTGGGTGGCTTTCGCCAAGTAGGTATGGAACAAGTGGGTGCATTCCAGCTGTTGTGAAAAGCACACTTGGGTCATTTTCAGGTATTACAGATGCTGACTGAATGATTTTATGACCTTTATTTTCATAAAATTTCAACCACATTTCTCTTAACTGTTTAGCTGTAAAATTTTTGTTCATTTTATCTCCTGTATGTTACGCTTCCGGCTTATAACTATCCTTTAGTCCAACCGTATTGATATAAATATTTTTGTCCGGAGCATTTACGTCTTTGACATAATAACCATTTCTTAAGAACTGCATTTGCTTTCCAGTTGGAACGTCCAAAATAAATGGTTCTGCTTTCGCTCCTTTAATAACTGACTTGCTATCAGTATTAAACACTGCTTCAACGTCTCCCTCAAACTTCATGCCCTCTTTTACGATTGGCGCAAAGTCATGAATTGTAATGTCTACACAGTCATTTGCATTTACCCAATGGGTTGTTCCCTTTACTTTCAATCCACTTGTATCGTTTCCACTCTTGCTTTCTGGGATATATTCACACTCAACATGGTCTATATTTCCCTCTTTGTCTTTAACAACATTTGTGCATTTTACGATATACGCACCCTTCAATCTTACCATTCCACCTGGGGTCAAACGAAAATACTTTGGAGGTGCAACTTCCATAAAGTCGTCCTCTTCAATAAATAATTCTCTTTCAAATTTAATAGTATGTTTTCCAGTATCTGCCTTGTCATTTGGGTTATTGTCCATCTCAAGCAACTCTTGTTTTCCTTCTGGATAGTTTGTTACAACAAGTTTGATTGGTTTTATAACTGCCATAACACGAGTAGCAATTTTGTTCAAATCGTTACGTATGCAATGTTCAAGATACTGCATCTCAACAACTGTCTGCTCTTTTGCAACCCCAACTCTGGAAACAAAGTCCAACAACCCAGCCGCAGTATACCCACGACGCTTCATTCCACTTATGGTCAACAAACGAGGGTCGTCAAACCCGTCTATGTATCCAAGATCAATCATCTTTTTAATATGTCTCTTGCCCATGATTGAACCCTCAACATAAAGTTTGGAAAATTCTGTCTGTCTTGGTCTTTTATTTTCTTTAATACCGGCTTCTTTTACAAACCAATCGTATAGTGGTCTATGGTCTTCAAACTCAAGTGTACACAAAGAGTTTGTTATTCCCTCTAACGCGTCTGATAATGGGTGTGCAAAGTCGTATATTGGATAGATACACCATTTATTACCTTGTCTAAAATGCTCTGTTCTAGTTATTTTGTACATGAGAGGGTCTCTCATATTCAAGTTTGGACTAGCCATATCTATTTTTGCCCTTAAAGTCTTTGCCCCGTCTGGATATTTTCCAGCTTTCATTTCCTTAAACAATCTCAAGTTCTCTTCAACACTTCTGTTTCTGTATGGGCTTTCAACCCCTGGAGTTGTAAAAGTACCACGATTTTTAGAAACTTCTTCTGCTGTTAAGTCACAAACATAAGCCTTACCATTTTTTATCATGCGTAAAGCAAAGTTATATAATTTTCCATAATAATCACTCGCATAATAAAGATGTTTAGGCTTAAAACCTAACCATGAAACACCGTCTACCATGCTCTGTACAAACTCTTGACTTTCCTTTGCTGGGTTTGTATCGTCCATACGCAAGTTGGTATATCCACCAAACTTTTGAGCAGTAGTAAAATTTATCCATATAGACTTTACATGTCCAATATGAGGAAATCCGTTTGGCTCAGGAGGAAATCGAGTGATAATCTTTTTCAATCCTTTTTTCTTGATGTCGTCTACAATTATTTCTTCAATAAAGTTACTTGGTTCTGGTATGTTCTTCATGCTTTTTCCTCTTCTTCATAACATCTTTTTTTGTTATATTGTATTTTGTAAAAATGTAATAAGCCACTAGCAGTGGCACGATGACTCCTACAAATAATATGATTGCAATTCCGGTTTGAACACCAACTGGTTGTACTTGTTTGCTTGGATCGAACTTAATCAAGTCCAGTAATATTCCAACAACTAAAAGTGCTATCGCATTGGCTATGTTAAAAGCCAAAGTCATATACCCATAATATGATGCCGTTTTATTTTCACTCGTCTGATTGTTTTGCATGTTAACTACGTCACAAAACATAGAGTTCGGCAAGGTATATAAAGCACCCGAACCACCACCACATATAGTAATAGCTATTAACATTATATAAAAAGACCAATTTTTTAGCAAGTCTTTGAAGATAAAAACCAACATAATTGAGAAAATTCCCAACATTGCGACTGATATCGCAATTAATAATGCCGGCTTTTTATCCTTCTTTTTGCTTAAATGGTACCAAAGAGGTTGAGAGACAATTGTTCCGAAAATTAAACACACTAAAACTATCGTTATTTGCATGCTCGTATACTTAAAACAATAGGTAAAAAAATGCATTCCTACACTGGTCAAAACTGCAGCACTTATAAGCGCCACCGAATACCCAACAATGATATATCTTTGCTGTTTGTTTTTGAAACATCTTTTCATGTTTTTGAACATTTCTCGAAACATTCCTTTCATCTTTTTGTGACTGTTTTCATCTACCTTATGGATAAACTTTTCGCCCTCAGTTTTAGGTGTTCTTTTTTGAGTAAAAAAGACACAAACCATTCCACATATCAAACATAGAGCACTTGTAATATATGCTATTTTTTTATACCCTGCTGGATTTAACTGACCTTGCGAATACTCGGCTGTCGCTGGTAAAAAAATGTACAACAAAACACTGGGAATAACCATTCCCAACAAGAAAAAAATCGTCTTAAAAATCTGTATTTTTGTTTCCTCATGATAGTTTTCAGTGAGGTCGGTTCCCAATGCCCCATACGGAGTCGCATATAAGGTATTACAGGTTTCCAATAACAAGAGAGTAAGAAGGATACAAACAAACTTCAGTCCTTCTCCCATTGATACTGGGATACTCCATAATGCAAGGTTCATCAGCGCCATACCAAAAGTAGCAAAAAACATGTATCCTCTGCGATTTCCAAACCTCCGAAAAGAATAATTATCGCTAATATACCCCACAACTGGGTCCGTTATCCCGTCCCATAAAGTACTCGCACCGATAGCAATCCCCACCAATGCCCCAGACATACCCAAAACACCGGTCGCAAAAAACATAAAAAAGTTGGTTACAGTCTGGCTTATAACACTGTATCCTAAATTCCCAACTCCATAAACCGACTTTGTCGCAAACGAAAGTTTTTTGTTCATACTTTATATTGTGAAAAAACTCTTTTTTAATGCGACTTTTACATAAAAAAAGAGGCGATGCCTCTTTTTACATTATATCGTTAAGGTCGTCTCCTCCAATTTCAATATCGGTATCAACAGGTCGTAAGTCGTCCATCTCTTTTGGTGGTGCTGATTTCTCCAAACTGTACGCTTCACTATCCTTTGCAGAGTTTACAAATGCTGTCAACTCTGGGATAAATCTAGTATGTACGACACCGAGTGGTCCGTTTCTGTGTTTTGCAATGATTATTTCTGCTGTTCCCTTTTCGCCCTCTACGTCGTTGTATGTATCAGCACGATAGATGAACATAACAATATCTGCATCTTGCTCAATCGCTCCACTTTCTCTCAAGTCGGATAGAACTGGTCTATGATCACGTCTACCTTCAACTGCTCTTGACAACTGTGAAAGCAATAGGATTGGAACATCAAGTTCTTTCGCAACCATCTTTAAGGAACGTGAAATCTCACTAATTTCTTGCTGACGGTTGTCTTTTGCTCTTCCACCATTGTTCATAAGTTGTAAGTAGTCAATCATAATCAAATCAAGACCATATTCAGCCTTCATTCTTCTACACTTGCTCAAAATATCAATTGGTTTATTTAGGGAACTATCATCAATCATAACAACTGATTTTTCAAGTTTTTCACTTGCACCCCATAACGCTTTCCACTCATTTATATTAAGTTCACTTCTAAGCGCTTTTTCCATGCTTACCATAGCAACGCTACACAGTGCACGTTGAGCCAACTGCGCTCTAGGCATTTCAAGTGAGAATACAGCAACCTTCTTTTTCTCTTCAACGGCTGCATGTAAACAAATGTTAAGTGCCAAACTGGTTTTACCAACTGCAGGACGTGCAGCAATAAGGATTAAGTCTGATTTTTGCAAACCGTTTGTTAACTTATCCAAACCAAACAACCCTGTTTTAACTCCCATAACGGCAGACTTGTCTTTTTGTATTGCTTGGAACTTGTCCATAACTTCATATACGCCACCCTTGATATGAGCAAGAGTACTTCTATCTTCGTTTGCTGAAATATCCAGAATGCTCTTTTCTGCAAAAGACAAAGCCTCTTTCTGATCAACTCCACTGAATGAAGTGTTTATTATTTCGTTAGACGCCATAATAAGTTTTCTCAAAACACTGTTTTCTTTAACAATATCTTGATAACTTTTATAGTTGCTTGAACTTGGAACAATATTTGTTAAAACCGTTATGTATTCTGCGCCACCAACGGAATCCAACATATTACGTTTCTCAAGTTCAACAATCAAAGTAACAAAGTCGACTGGTGAATTTTGAGAATAGATGGTATACATACAATCAAAAATTATTTTATGAGGTTCTTCATAAAAGTCTTCTTTCTTTAACTCTGACAATATATTCATTGCTGCATTTTGGTCAATTAGTACACAGCCCAAAACACATTGTTCTGACTCAATGTTATGTGGCAATATTCTTTGTTTTGGTGTATTGTTTTGTTGCATAGCCATTTTACTTTCCCTTCTTTTTCGTTGTTATTTTAGTGGGATATTTCTTTATCCCCAAGTTTTCTTTTTTTGGCTCTTCAGCCTTTTCTTCTGTAATTTTTTCTATTGCATTTTTTCGTTTTGCTGCTTTCTTCTTCTCTGCATACGACATGGAGAAACTTATAAATCCTATTACAACCACGCCAATCGCGACGTCAATTCCTATAACAGCCCAAGAATTCCATGTTTGTAAAAAGTAGTTTACTACTAGCAATATTGGAATTAAACACAAGAGAAGCAACCCATATTTTATGAGACTTCTCTTCATTACCCTTTTATCAAAAATATATTTTTTTTCTTCCATATGCTGATTCTACCACAAAAGTTTCACTCAAACAAGTTATTTCTTCTTTATTTTTATTCGTCTATTATATCCTTAAGGTTAACAAAAGTCTCTCTTTTCTTCAATTTTATCATAGGAGGTTTTGTCTCATCAATCCTACTGATTGAGAATAATGCAATCATCAAAGTAAAGAATGCTGTTAAGATGAGTGCCAAGACATACCAATCTGTTGTTACTGGAACATATGAATAGAACTCTATGCTTTGGTCAAGAGAATTTATTTCCCATTGATGCATTTTAATTCCTTGAGTTATTTCAGTTAAATCGGCATTGCTTTTTATCTCTGTATTTGGAGAAGCATAGGTCTCTGTTAAATAAACTCCTTCTTTATCCAATCCCCAGAAGTCAGACATGTTTATTGCATTGTAGTAATAAATATTTTTTCTACCATTTACATACCTGTTAAAGAACAAGTTCTCATCAATCTGCGTATCAGAAGAAATAGTAAACCCTGAATCCTCATAAAAATCTCTATAGTGATTAAGACTCTTAAAACTTCTTTGAGCAACAATCTCGCCCTTTACGAAATCGCTGAGTATGTCACATCTAAATCCAGCCATATAATCAAACTTTGCATCTGACGACATATCTTGTCTAGCAGAAATTTCATTTTCTATTTCAGCGTATCTCACAGCAAATGTGTCAGTATAGAAAAAATCTTCAAATGTATCTTCAATATTTTGTTCAAGCGAAACAATTTGTTGTGCCGTTCTTCCATCTTCTGCTAATTGGTTTATATTTACGTCTACCGTATATTTCTGCACAATCGACCCATCTGAATACTCAAATGTAACATAGTCTATCCATACGTCGTAAAAACCGGTAGAAACATCTCCCGTCGTTTTAGAACACCCGCCCACGAACACGGATGCTAAACAAATGAAAGTTATACATAAATATCTCAACATACTTTTTATA
>CAYJCC010000026.1:0-7980 GCA_964368655.1 uncultured Lachnospiraceae bacterium
TGGAACTTGTGCTATTAACTCTTCTGGTAAATAATAGTTATACGTTTCTTTACTATAAATGTCTTTCATTTGTTTCAGTCATCTTCCTCTGTTGTTTCTGCTAAAAAGACATTAACATAATTTTGTCTTTCTTTGCTAATCTTTTTGCCTAAATGTTCGTATGCTGCTGGAAGAACGACTCTTCCACGTGGAGTACGTGCAATAAAACCAAGTTGAATAAGATATGGTTCATATACGTCTTCGATGGTGTTGGATTCTTCGTTTGTCGCAGCAGCCAAGGTATCCAAACCAACTGGTCCACCCTTGAATTTCTCTATCATACATAAAAGTACGGTTCTATCTGTGAAGTCAAGACCTAGTTCGTCTATTTCAAGCATTTCTAATGCACTTTTGCATATATCCAATGAGATAATTCCCTTGCCTTTTACTTCGGCATAGTCTCTTACTCTTTTCAATAATCTGTTTGCGATACGTGGAGTTCCACGGCTTCTTCTTGCTAATTCTTCACTTGCAATCTCATCAATCTTTATGTTGAGTATTGATGCTGAACGACGGATTATTTTAGCTAAATCTGTTTTTGTATATAACTCTAAACGACATGTGACTCCGAATCTATCCCTCAATGGTCCAGTCAACATTCCGGCTTTGGTTGTTGCTCCAATCAATGTAAATGGTTGAAGTTTCAAACGCATAGTTCTGGCACTTGGTCCTTTTCCTAAAACGAAGTCCAAAGCATAATCTTCCATTGCTGGATATAACACTTCTTCAACACTTCTAGATAAACGATGTATTTCGTCTATAAAAAGCACGTCGTTTTTATTTAAGTTAGTTAAAATAGCAGCAAGGTCTGCAACTTTCTCAATGGCAGGTCCACTTGTCACTTTGATAGAAGAACCCATCTCATTTGCGATAATGTGTGCAAGTGTTGTTTTTCCAAGTCCTGGAGGTCCATATAACAACACGTGGTCAAGGGATTCACCTCTTTTCTTTGCGGCGTCAATATAAATAGATAAGTTGTTTTTTATCTTATTTTGACCAACATATTCGTCAATAGAGTTGGGACGGAGAGAGTTTTCTACCTCTTCGTCTTCTACACTTTTTGTGCTGGTTACAAATCTTTCCTCATCAAAATCAAAATCCATATTATCTCCTATCCAAGCTGTTTAAGTGCCTTCGCTATAATTTGTTCTGTTACATCGTCTGGAGCAGCAACTTTCTGTACCAAACGACTTGCTTCCATTCTGGTAAGTCCCATTTGTATGAGAAGGTCGATTGCTTCTCCACAATAACTTGAGTTTGTTTCTCCACCCATCATAAGAGGAAGATTTCCTGCCTCAAGTCCGGTAAATTTATTTTTCAAATCAACAACAATTCTTTCTGCTGTTTTCTTTCCAATGCCTTTTACTTTTGATAAAGCGCTTGGGTCTCCATATGCAAAAGCAGAAACCAAATCTCTCACCGTCATATATGAAAGGATTGTTATAGCTGTCTTTGCACCTACTCCAGAAACTGAAATAAGACTCAAAAACATTTCTTTTTCTTCCTTGTCTTTGAATCCAAATAACATAAACGCATCTTCACGAACATGTAAATAGGTATAAATAACAGCTTCATCGCCAATTGGTGGTAAACTGGATACAGTATTCAAACTAGCGAATATTTCATATCCTATACCATTACAGTTTATTACAACCAAGTTCTCTTGTTTTTCTTCAATTCTTCCAGTTATAAATGAGTACATATTTTATCTCCTATCTTATTCCAAAGTCGCTTAAGGCTTGGTTTGTTTGTGCGTGGCACAAGGCAACGGCAACGGCATCAGCAGCATCATCAGGTTTTGGTATTTCTTTCAAATTCAAAATGGCCTTTACCATATATTGGACTTGTTTCTTTTCAGCTTTTCCTGTTCCGGTTAAAGCTTGTTTTATCTGGTTTGGTGTGTATTCATATAATTCTTTAACTTCACTCACTGCACATTCAAGAATTACTCCACGAGCTTCGGCAACTGCTATTCCAGTAGTGACGTTTTTAGTGAAGAACAACTCTTCTACAGAAACCACGTCAGGTTTATATTTTTCTATCAACTGCATCATTCCACTGCGTATTCTTTTCAGACGCAAAGGAAGAGACATCGTCTTTGGGGTTGTTATTGCTCCATAGTCCAAAATTTTACAACCGTTACGACTTTTTTCTATAACTCCAAAGCCCACTATAGCATATCCTGGGTCTATTCCTAAAATAATCACGGTTTCCCCCTATATATAAGTCTATTTTATAATAATATATAAAGGGTTGTCAAATGAATTTAGACATAAAACAAAACAAATGTTCGATAAACTATCTGAAAAAAGCATAAGGGTTTTCCTTATGCTAATTTTTTACTCTTCTTCCTCTTCTTCTGGAAGGTTTACGTTATGATAAATTTCTTGAACATCATCATTATCTTCGAGAAAATCCAACAATCTTTGGAATGTATGCAACTTCTCTTCTGGTAAATCCAGGTAACTTGCAGGAATCATCTCTATTTCTGCTTGGTCTACTGGGATATTGTGTTGTTCGAAATATTCTTTTACACTTTCGAAATTTTCTGGTGATGTTGTGATTTGATAATATGAATCAAAAGTTTCAGAATCATCTGCACCACTTTCAATACAATGCATCATGATATCATCTTCGGTAAATCCTTGTCCTTTTCCAACAACAATTATACCCTTTCTTGTAAATAAGTATGATACACAGTTAGTTGAACCTAAACTGCCTCCAAACTTATCGAAAGCATGACGTACATCAGATGCAGTTCTGTTCTTGTTATCTGTTAATGTTTCAACAATAACAGCGCTTCCTGCTGGTCCATATCCTTCGTATGTAATTGATTCATAATCAACTGTTGAACCTTCACCACTTGCCTTTTTGATACTTCTTGAGATGTTATCATTTGGCATATTTACAGATTTTGCCTTTGTAATAATATTCTTAAGTTTTGGGTTTAAGTTCGGGTCAGGGCCACCTGCTTTTACAGCAACTGCGATTTCACGTCCAATTTTCGTGAAAACTTTAGCGGCTACAGCTTCGTTTTTTGCTTTTACGTTCTTGATTTTACTCCACTTATTATGTCCTGACATAATTCCCT
This sequence comes from uncultured Lachnospiraceae bacterium, assembly GCA_964368655.1. Lineage (GTDB taxonomy): Bacteria > Bacillota > Clostridia > Christensenellales > UBA1242 > CAYJAP01. Next base: position 3,131 of record CAYJCC010000026.1, read on the forward strand.
CCCTATTTTTTTAGATTAAACATTAGTATTCCAGCACTTACAGCAACGTTCAAAGACTCTACTGTTTCTGACATAGGGATAGCTACTTTTTTATAACATATTTGTTGTAAGTTACTACTGATACCTTGACCTTCATTTCCTAAAATCAATCCGAGTTGTTTAGGATATGGAGACCAACCGATTTCTTCGCCGTCCATGTCTGCTGAAACTAAATAAAACTTATTTTTCTTTGCAATGTCAATAAAAGCCTTTTCGTTGACATTGTTAATTTTTACGTTAAACACGTGGCCCATACTGCTACGAATAACCTTTGCATTGAAAGGGTTCGCACAATCAATCAGATACATTTCATTGTATCCGAAAGCAACTGCTGAACGCATAATCGCGCCTACATTCGCAGGGTCTTGTATTCTATCAAGCACCAAAAATGAGCCTTTTGGCAAAGTGAAAGAATTATCTTTCAACTTTAGAACTCCAAACACACCATCAGTTGTGACGGTGCTAGATATTCCTTTTGATACTTGTCTTGTTATTACGTAAAGATTGCATTTAACCTTTGCGTACTTTGCTTGTTTTGATGATTCTACAAAAATTGTGGAAAAAACTTGCCCCTGTTTAAGCAAGTCGTCTATAACCTTTTCACTTTCGACAAAACACTCTCCATACTTTTGAATGTACTTTGTTTCCTTGACCTGCAAGGCGTGTTTTATTCTTTCGTTATTGGTGCTAGTTATTTCCATTTATCACCTATTATTTTGCTAATTGTGCTTTTGCTTGTCCAACTAATGTTGTGAATGCTGCTGCATCATTTAGTGCCAAATCAGCAAGAACCTTTCTGTTTAAGTTGATGTTAGCTAATTTCAAACCATGCATAAACTGGCTGTATGACAAATCATTTTGTCTGCATCCTGCGTTGATTCTTGCAATCCAAAGTCTTCTGAAATCTCTCTTTTTGAGTCTTCTTCCAACGTATGCGTATTGACCAGCTTTCATAACTGCTTGGTTAGCTACACGATATAATTTGCTTCTTGCGCCCCAGTATCCTTTAGCATTCTTTAATACTGCTCTTCTTTTCTTGTGTGCATTAACTGCTCTTTTAATTCTCATGTCCTTCTCCTTTGATTATTTAGATATTAATTGCTTAATTGTTTTTTCTTGGGTCTTGTCTACGCATGAACCCTGTCTCAAATTTCTTTTTCTCTTTGGTGACTTCTTTGTCAAGATGTGTGCATGGAACGCTTGGTTTCTTGAAACTGTTCCGTTCTTTTTGAGCTTAAATCTCTTCTTTGCACTGCTGTTTGATTTCATTTTAGGCATAATCTTTTTTCTCCTTGTGTTATTTTATAATGTTGAATCCGTTCCGGAATTACATTCTATAATTTTCCGATTATTTATCGGTTTTTGGTGCTATCACCATAATGATTTGTCTACCATTTAAGGCTGCTTTTGAGGTCTGTACTGCGATATCTTCAACCTTGCTGAAGAATCTTTCCACAACAGGTAAACCTGCTTGAGGATTAGCCATTTCACGACCACGCAATCTTAAAGCTATTTTTACCTTGTTTCCATCTTCCAAGAAACCTCTTACCTTTCTTGCTTTGATATTGAAGTCATTTTCTTCAATACGAAGTGATAATTGCATCTCTTTGATTTCAACAACCTTTTGCTTCTTTTTTGCCTCTTTTTCTTTTTTGAGCGCTTCGAACTTATACTTACCGTAATTGATTATTTTACATACGGGTGGTTTTGCGGTCTCTGCTATAAGAACTAAATCAAAGTCCTTTGCTTCTGCCTGTCTCAAAGCCTCTTCTAGTGAAACAATTCCTAGTGGTGAGCCATCACTGTCTATCAATCTAACTTCTTTTGCAGTGATTTGTTCGTTAATAAGTAACTCTTTAATAGTGGTATCCCCCTTACTCAAACAATTTTCTAATTGTCCGTTATTTTTATAAAAAAGGTGAGATTGTTATAATCTCACCTTCACAAAATCTTATATGAAAACAGTTCCACAAATGTGTCAAAACCGAATTGATATTAAATTATTTGTAAGAACCAAGTCTAAGATAAGTGCTTGACTGGTGAGATTAAATCTACTTTTTTACGCTGTAATTATATATTATAAAAGTTTGTATGTCAACAAGAAATTGAAAAAACTTTTATTTTTCTATAGTTTTATTGGCTACGAGGTCAATAAACTCTTTAATTACTTCATCAATTTTCCTTGCTCCAAGGTCTCCTTTGCCAAACTTACGTACGGCAACTGTTCCCTCTTCCTTTTCTTTTGCTCCAACAATCAAGAGATATGGAACTTTTTCTTGAGTGCCAATTTTAATCTTTTTTGAGATACTTTCGCTTCTGCTGTCAAAACTTGCTCTCAATCCAACTGCTTGTAATTTAGAAAGAATTTCTTTAGCGTAGTCATTGAATTCGTCAGATATTGTTAAAACTCTAACTTGTTCAGGTGCCATCCAGAAAGGAAGTGCTCCAGCGAACTTTTCAAGCAAGTAAGCCAATGTTCTTTCGTAACACCCCAAAGATGTTCTGTGGATAATATATGGATTTTTCTTAACACCATCAGCATCTGTATAAACCATATTGAAACGCTCTGCGATTTGAAAATCAATTTGTATTGTTACAATGGTGTCTTCTTTTCCAAACACGTTCTTGATTTGTATGTCAAGTTTTGGTCCATAAAAGGCGGCTTCACCGTCTGCTTCATAGAAAGGAATCTTTAAATCGGTCAAGATTCTTCTCATCTCGCCTTGTACTCTTTCCCATTTTTCTTCACTTCCAATGTATTTCTCTTTGTTGTTTTTATCCCATTTTGAGAAACGATATGTTACGTCTTCATCAAGACCGATACATTTCAAAACATATTGAGCCAAATCCAAACATTCTTTGAATATGTCTTCAAGTTGCTCAGGTAATACCATCAAATGTCCTTCAGAAATTGTGAACTGACGAACACGGATAAGTCCATGGCATTCTCCACTTGCTTCGTTTCTGAAAAGTGTTGATGTCTCACCTAATTTCATAGGAAGGTCTTTGTAACTTCTTGGACGGTTCAAATAAACTTGGTATTGGAATGGACAAGTCATAGGTCTTAAACAATAAACTTCTTTATCTTTTCCTTCTTCACCTAGTATGAACATACTTTCTTTGTAGTGGTCCCAATGCCCAGAAATCTTGAATAAATCATTTTTAGACATATAAGGAGTCTTTGTTAAAAGGTATCCCAATTTGTTTTCTTCGTCTTCAACAAAACGTTGGAGAATTTGAATAACTTTTGCTCCTTTAGGCATTATGATAGGCAATCCTTGACCGATATAATCTACAGTTGTAAAGTAGTCAAGTTCTCTACCAATCTTGTTATGGTCTCTTGCTTTTGCTTCTTCTACTTGCTTTATTTTTGCTTTCAAGTCTTCTTTGTTCGCGTATCCATACATATAAACTCTTTGAAGCATCTTGTTTTTCTCACTACCCTTCCAGTACGCCCCAGAAACACGGTTTAACTTGTACGCAAAACTACGCAAGAACTTTGTGTTTTCTACGTGTGGACCACGACAAAGGTCGAAAAAGTCATCTCCAAGATAATACATGGAAATAGTTTCGTTCTCTGGCAATTCGTTTATCAATTCAATCTTATATGGTTGATCAGCAAAAAGTTTAAGAGCCTCTGCTTTAGAAATTTCCTTTCTTGTAAAGTCTTGGTTCTCGTCTATAATCTTTTTCATTTCTGCTTCAATTTTTTCGGCATCATCAGGGGTTAATGTAGTCTCTAAATCAAAGTCATAATAAAAACCGTCGTCGATACTTGGTCCGATGGCTAATTTTACGTTTTTATAAAGTCTTGTTATTGCTTTCGCCAATACGTGGCTCATGCTGTGTCTATACATTTTCAAATCTTCTTCGTTCATAATTTACCCCCATTATGTGTACGATGACATTATATCTCTTTGAGGGCAAAAAAGCAATAGAAAAAGACCATTTTTGATACAAAAAGTAGCCTTTTTAATAAAATTTTTTATAAAATTTCGTTCTTAAAATTTATACATTGACTAAAAACATTATATAAAATATTAAAAGTTGGTTTGCTTATGTATTGAAAACATAAAACATTTACACGTTTCGGTGACAGAAAAATTAGATTGGATACCAACCCTATTTCGTTTGACATAGGCTCGGGAAAATCAAAACAAATAGGCTTATATTTTTCATCGAAAAGAACAAACTCCGTACCAGTAAATCCCACGCTGATTTCGTCGTATTTATGAGGTATCGCAGAAAGTAAAAATTTCAAAATTTCTATAAAAACATTTGAGTTCAAGAAGTAATAAAAATTGTCTTGAGTCAGGCTTATTATACCCTCCCATTTATCCTTTAATTCAGTCAGTTGAAAGTCAAAAAACGATTGGAGATAAATCGTCTTTTTTAACTTTAGATAATATAAGATGGTTTCTTTATCGTCCTCTATATCAAATAAGAAAAGTGCCTTTATTAAAGCCTTTTTACAGACGTCGTTCAACCCTGTAAGTGCTGCACGTTCTTGATAAAATTTTTCCTTATAAGTTAGGATTATCAGTTCGGCAATTCCATCTGCTACTTGTTTAGATATTCTATCGGAGTACTTGTCCTGACAAGCTATATTTAGGCTGGTAATCCCATCTTCATAGTGTTCAGCAAATATTATGCCAAGAGATTTATATCTTGATAATTTCTTCTTCAAATATGTCGAAGAATCATCGTTTTTGCCGTTTAATATAATACTGCATTCCCACATAAAGCCTCCACACAAATATATTATGCAAAGGCAAAATAATTATCTACGAAAAGTTAGAGAAATTTTGTAC
>CAYJCC010000027.1:0-7894 GCA_964368655.1 uncultured Lachnospiraceae bacterium
ATAAAATACATTAGTTTCTAAAAAACAAAAGGAGGAAAAAATGAAGAAACTAACTGTATTTTTACTAATGATGTTGATGGTATTTTCTTTTTCTTTAGCCGGTTGTGGCAAGAAAGACGAAAACGACAATGTCATCAAGGTGAACGAAGTTACACATAGCATATTCTATGCGCCTTTCTATGTGGCTATAAACAAAGGTTATTTCGAAGATGAAGGTCTTGAAATAGAACTTACAAACGGTGGTGGCTCGAATAATAGTATGACTGCTCTTATCACAGGTGGGGCAGAAGTTGCTTTGCTTGGCCCAGAGACTGCTGTCTACACATACGCTCAAGGTTCACAAGACCAGCCAATTATATTCGGTCAGTTGACAAAGAGAGATGGGTCGTTCTTATTCTCAAGAAATGTTAATGAAAACTTTGATTGGAATAACTTAATCGGAACAGAAGTGTTGGCAGGTAGAACAGGTGGTATGCCGTACATGGCTCTTGAATATCTCTTAAAACAAAAAGGGATCTTGAACCAAGTAACATTGAATACCGAAGTTGCGTTTGCGAATCAAGCAAGTGCTTACCAAGGTGGTCAAGGAGACTACACAACTCTATTTGAACCAACAGCGAGTGATATGCAAACAAACAATCTTGGAAAGGTTGTTGCTAGTATTGGAGCTGAAGTAGGTGAGGTTCCTTATACTGCATTTATGGCAACGTCCAGTTTTATAGCAGACCACCCAGACAAGATAAAATCGTTCTTGCGAGCAGTATGGCGAGGGTATAACTTTGTTATGAATGCCTCTCTAGATGATGTCGCTGAAGCACTTGCTCCATCGTTCTCTGAAACACCACTTTCTAATATTAAATCTAGTATTGAAAGTTACAAAGCGATAGATGCTTGGGTAAGTAATCCAGCGATGACAACCGATGCTTATAATAGACTTTGTGCTATTATGACCAGTGCTGGAGAACTGTCTACTACTGTGCCGTTCAATGCTATTGTTGACAATAGAATTGCCAACGAAGTAATGGCTGAACTTATCGCTTCGGGTTATTAGAATATTACCAAAGATATTAAACATGGGGTTAACCTCATGTTTTTTTTGTGCATTTGTTGTTTTATAAAAGTTTTATTTTTTGTCTTGAATTTGTACTTATTTGTTCAAAATTATGCACATTCATGACAATAAATACATATTATATGACACAAAATATAGTTTTGTTACAAATATAAGAAAAATGAAAAAATATACTTTTCACAATAAAACCTTGAAATAAGTATAATGAAGTATATGTTATAAACACAGGAAGGAGAAAACAAATGAACATAGTACAACTTGAAGATGTGGGCTTAACATACTTTAGTAAAAACGGGGAAACCAATGCTCTCAAGAGCATAACAATGAACATAAAAGAAGGAGAGTTCGTAAGTATAGTCGGCCCTAGTGGTTGTGGTAAAACGACTATACTTTCTTTGATGTCTGGTTTGCTTAAGCCAACAAAAGGGAAGGTCTCAATCGGGGGGAAGTCTCCAGAAGAAAATAGAGAGATGACTGGCTATATGTTTCAAAAAGATTTGTTGTTTGAATGGAGAACGATTTTGAAAAACATATATCTTGGTTTGGAAATAAAAAATAAAAAAACTATAGAAAACAAAAAATACGCGAACGAGTTGTTGGAGAAATACGGGCTATCAGAATTCTTATCAAAATATCCCAATCAACTTTCAGGAGGTATGAGGCAAAGGGTTGCTCTCATTAGAACTCTTGTTTTGAAACCGGAGGTGCTTTTGCTTGATGAACCTTTTAGTGCTTTAGATTATCAGACAAGAATAAATGTTTGTGACGATGTTAGCAAAATTTTGAAATCAGAAAAAAAGACTACGGTGTTAGTGACTCATGATATTTCAGAAGCGATTTCTCTTTCGGACAGGGTGATAGTGCTGACTAATCGTCCGGCTACCATAAAGAAAGAGTACAACATAGAGTTTGATTGTGAGACTCCTAGAGAAAAGAGAGAGTCTCCAAAATTTAACGAGTATTTTAAGCAAATATGGAGGGACTTACAGAATGAAAACCAAAAATAGAACAGCGTTCCCTCAAGACGAGAAATGGAAAAAACGAATGAAAAACAATAAGGGGCAAATAAAAAGGGCAGAGAAGGCGAACTATTCGAAGGAGTATAAGGTCTTTATTCGCAAAAATATTTGGAATAAGGTTCTTATAATTGCTATACAAATAGGGCTATTGGTCTTTTTGGTGGCTCTATGGGAAATACTTGCTAAAACTGGAAGCATTGATGCTTTTATAACCAGTTCACCTAGCAGAATATGGGATACCATCAAAATGTTGATTGATGATGGAACATTGTTCTTTCACATTGGAGTAACTCTTTATGAGGCTGTTATTGGCTTCTTAATCGCGACTGTGGCAGGAACTTTGATTGCAATAGTGCTTTGGTGGAATGAAACGATTCGTAAGGTGCTAGACCCGTATATTGTCGTATTGAACAGTTTGCCAAAAATTGCGTTAGGTCCAATAATTATTGTGTGAGTAGGGATAGGCACGAAAGCCATTGTTGCAATGGACGTTTTAATCATGATTGTAATAACCATAATCAGTATGTTAAACGCATTTATGGCTTGTGATAAAGGGAAAATCATGTTGATGAAAAGCATGAGAGCCAACAAGTTCCAAATACTTTACAAACTCATACTTCCGAACTCACTTTGTGACTTCATATCGGTGTTAAAAATAAACGTAGGTTTGACGTGGGTTGGAACGATTATGGGAGAATACCTTGCAAGTAAGGCTGGGTTAGGATACCTGATTGTTTATGGTGGGCAGGTGTTTAAGTTAGACTTGGTTATGGCAAGCACTGTCATACTTTGTATACTTGCGGCGCTTATGTACTTTATCATCGCCTTTGTTGAAAAACGGGCATATAAGCATAGAGATAGGTAGCGATTTTGTTGTAAATAGTAGTCCGACAGGGGGTCTGGCTACTATTTATTTTAGTTATATACTTTTTTCTATTATTTTTATCAAAGAAATTATTGTTTTTTTGACTTATACATGATATAATCACATTGTATTACACATTATCCATATTCGGAGATTATTAAAATGATGAGTAACTTATTAGGCGTATTTGATGTAATCGCCACAGTATTTAAGACATTGACAAAGAGATTGAGATTACCTAGCGTACTCGCTGGGGTGATTTTTGCGATGGTAGGTCTTGCCATAGCGATTTTAGCAAAAAGAATTGCTAGAGCCGTGAAGAAGACCGATAGCATTGATGATAATGACAAGGTCATGATAACATTCAAGGCTATTGGTCTAGTGCTTATGTTTGTAGCACTTTTGGTATTCATATTCGCAAAATAAACACGGAGAGACGGTAAGTAAAATGGAAAAAACATATAACCCACAAGATTTTGAAAAACAACTATATGAAGGTTGGATGGCAAAAAAGTATTTTGCGTCCAAGCCAGATAAAAATAAAAAGAAATTTAGCATAGCAATGCCACCATTGAACGTTACAGGGAAAGCTCACATGGGACATGCTTTGAACAACACAATACAGGACGTACTGATTAGACAAAAACGTATGCAAGGATACGAGGCTCTTTGGTTGCCTGGTACAGACCACGCTGCTATTGCAACAGAGGAAGTTCTTGTTAGGGCAATAACCAAAGAAGGACATAGCAAGGAATCTCTTGGAAGAGAAGAGTTTTTACGTCGTGGAGATGAATGGTATAAGAAATATAGCCATACTATCAGCGACCAGTTAAAAACAATGGGAGTTTCTGCTGACTGGGATAGAGAAGCGTTCACAATGGACGAAAATCTTTCACAAGCAGTTAGACACGTATTTGTCGAATATTATAAAAAAGGATATATTTACAAGGGCAAGAGGGTAGTTAACTACTGTCCAAGTTGTAAAACGACTATATCTGATAACGAAAACGTATATCATGACCAAGTAACAAACCTATGGCATATACGTTATCCTTTCGTTGATGGAAGTGGAGAAGTTGTTATCGCAACAACAAGACCTGAAACCTTATTTGGAGATACTGCTGTTGCTGTAAACCCAAAAGATAAGAGATATACAAAACTCATTGGTAAAGAAATGTATTTACCATTGACAGACAGAAAAATAAAACTTATTGCAGATGATTATTGTGAAATGGATTTTGGAACAGGTGCTGTTAAAATAACTCCAGCACATGACCCAAATGACTATGAAATCGGATTGAGACATAATCTTGATATCATCACTTGTATAGATGATGGCGGAAAGTTAACCGAAGCAGCAGGAAAATTCGTTGGTATGGACAGACTCGAGGCAAGAAAGCCAATAGAAGACGCTCTTAAAGAGGGTGGATATCTTGTAAAAGTTGAAAAATACAACAATAAAGTTGGTTGTTGTGAACGTTGTGGAACAATGACAGAACCTAAGATATCTACACAATGGTTTGTTAAGATGTCAGAATTGGTTAAACCAGCGATTGAAGTTGTAAAAAATGGCGAAATAAAATTCGTTCCAAAGAAGTATGAAAAACAGTATTTGAACTGGTTGGAAAACATAAAAGATTGGTGTATATCTAGACAGATTTGGTTAGGACATCGTATGCCAGTTTTCTATTGCCAAGATTGTGGTGAGATAATTGTTGAAGATGAAGACCCAACAGAATGCCCAAAATGTCATAGCAAAAATCTTGTACAAGACCCAGACGTTTTGGATACTTGGTTCAGTTCAGCATTGTGGCCATTCTCAACTCTTGGATACCCAAAACAAACGGAAGATTTAGCATATTATTATCCAACAGATGTTCTGGTTACAGGTTATGATATTATAACTTTCTGGGTTACTAAAATGGTATTCTCGGGAATGGAGTTTATGAATGCTATTCCGTTCAAAAATGTACTTATTAACGGTATCGTTAGAGATGCTAAAGGTATAAAGATGAGTAAGCATTTGGGCAATGGAATTGACCCACTTGACTTGATTGAAAAATACGGTGCAGATAGTATGAGATTCTCTTTAATCTTGGGAATGTCAATGGGAACAGACATAAAGTATTCTGAAGATAAAACCAAAGATGCAAAGATGTTTATAAACAAAATATGGAATGCAAGTCAGTTCGTTTTACATCAATCTGAGGGCATGACAATCTTGCCAATAGACAAGGTTAAATTGAGTACAGCTGACAAGTGGATATTATCTGAATTGAACGTTCTTATTAAAGATAATATTAAAAAGAGCAACAAGTTCGAGTTAGGTAACGTCGCAACAGATTTATATGATTTCTTCTGGGGCAAGTTCTGTGACTGGTACATTGAAATGTCCAAAGTTAGCGAAGACAAACAGGGTACAGCCAGTGTATTATGTTATGTTTTGGAAACATTACTTAAACTGTTACACCCATTTGTTCCATTTGTTACAGAAAAGATATATCTTGAGTTGCCAAATCATGGCGAAAGCATTATGATTCAACCATATCCAGAATATTCTTCAAAAATGAACTTTGCTTCAGACCACAAGAAGATGGAAGAAATAATTGATATCATCAAGAAGATTCGTGCAGTTAGAGCAGAGATGAACGTTCCAGATAATAAAAAGACAAGTTTATTTATATTGCCGATAGCACAAGAAAAGACGGTTGTTGCAAATGCTAAAATTATAGAGAAACTTTCCAACTGCAAAGATGCAAAGATAATCGCATCAGATAGTGAAGTTGGTGAAGAAAGTACAGTTTGTGTTAACTCTATGGTAAAGGTATTGTTGCCATCATCAAACCTAGTTGATTCTGAAAAAGAAATTGAAAGATTGACAAAAGAACTTGAAAGAATCGATAGTGAGGTAAAGAGGGCAGAGGGAAAACTTGGCAATGCTGGATTCGTTGATAAAGCGCCTAAAGCCTTGATAGATGCTGAAAAAGAAAAACTTGAAAAATATAAAGCATTAAAGATTCAAGTAGCAGAGTCGCTTGCAAAACTCAAAAAATAATTAAAAGACAGCTATGGCTGTCTTTTTTTGAGCTGATAATCCCCGAATGGTGAAATATACATATTGACAGTTCGAGCAAGTGGTGATATAATCAGACCATTAACCGGAGGTTTTATATGAGTGTTAATTTTTGGGATTATTTTACTCCAGAAGTTGGAGGGTCTTGGGAAATGTATCAACATGATTTGATGGATTATATACGAGAGAATGGTTGGGACGAAAAAATGGCAGACTGTACAAGAGCAGCATTAGAAGAAGGAAGTCCTATTGCCTGTTACTATTCATTGGCTTTGAGAAGATATTTTGGAATCGAAGACAGATTTATAGGAGAATACATAAGAACCGGATGCAGTGAGATTGATGAAGATATACGTGAAAGTGAAGTAAACATCATAATCAATGCAGGGGGATTGACCGATTTAGCAGATTTGGCAGCGTTGGAAGTAAAAACAAATCCTCAACATACAAGAGCGGCTGTATTTAGAGCAATAAAAGATTTGGAAGAGGCCGACGAATTTTTTGAATATGATGAGTCTAGTGAAAGGAAAAGCTTAAAAAGATTTTGTGATAAATTGGAAAATTTCAATATAGATGTTCAAGAAATATTTATCAAGGATGCAAAATCTGTAACAGCAATTGACAGAACAAAAGGGTATGAAGACCTTTGTTTCTTGGCAAAGTATTTGCCTAACCCAGACAAAATATATGGTGCAGAAATGTTGAAAGTTTTAGAATCTAAAATAACTATCCAAACGGAAGTTGGGGAAATCAAAGGACTTGAAGATGAAGATATAGATGCATTTAAGGAAATTTGCAAGGAAAGAGGAATCTCTTTAGTGAATCCACTAGCAGAAAAAATGAAAGAGATGGGTAAAAAAGGCGAAACACCAGTTAAACCAGAAAATCCAACTAGTAAAATTAAGAAATAAATAGTTATAAAAAGTAAAAAATAACACTACGCTTGTAGTGTTACTTTTTTTGTTCTTTGTATGCTTTTAGTGCTTGTGCTAATTGGTCAGGGCAACTTGTATTTCCTCTACAAGGAACACCCTCAAGGTTTTTGATTACATCATCTACCTTCATTCCTTCTACAAGTTTTCCAACTGCTCTTGTATTACCAGGACAGCCACCTATGAACTGTACACTTTTGATTGTATCAGTTTCTTCGTCTATATCAAAATTGATTTGAACGCTACATACACCATGTGTTTTATATCCGAACATATATCCTCCTTATTCGTTGTCTTCGCTCTCAATGAAAGTTTCATATAAATTTTCAAACACTGTTGGGGCTAAATCCTTCCACTTTTTACAAGCAACGATTGCGCTGTGACGGGTAGGGGCTTTTAACTTTATTTCCAAAAGTGGTTTATCTACTAATGGTTCCTTAATTTTAAGAACTACGGCATGTGAACCATCACTATTTTTATGATAGTCTGAAACATATTCCTGACTGCGTTTGAATATCATTCTGTTTTCTCTCGAAAAGTTGGTGATATCTTCTCTCAAACTTTGAGGGATTCTCAAGAAAAAGTGACTCAAACAATTTCTGCCTTCATAAGTTAGGCCGTATCTTTGGTCTTCTCCCTCGCTCACAAAAATAAACCCAACATCAACTAGTTGTGGAAGAATTTCCTTACATTCCATATAGCTCAACCAGTCATTTCTGCTAGTGCAGATATCTATCAAGTTGTTTTCCGTTAGAGGAATCTCCATCTTATCCAAGATGAATAGAAGAATTATCTTATTTACTGTTGTGTCTGGTGTAAATTCCATATTTCCCTCGTTACGAAGAGAGTATAACACAAAACGGATAAGTTTTCAAACATACAACAATATTTTTTTAAATTTTTGTCTGTCCATATTAAGAACAAGAGTTTGTA
>CAYJCC010000028.1:0-7808 GCA_964368655.1 uncultured Lachnospiraceae bacterium
CCCCATGGACAAGGGGTATATATGGATTTTAATTATAAAAATGTTTTGATTATGGGATATGGGAAAAGTGGTAAAAGCATGGAAAAATTGCTTATTAACCATAAAATAAAATATTCAGTTTATGATGAACGTTTGAAGTCGCGTGGTGGTCAATATATCAAAAAGATAACCAAGAGAAATATCTCACATTTCGACCTTTTGGTTTTAAGTCCGGGCATTAGTTTGAAGCACGACGCTATTATTTTGGCAACGAAAATGGGTATTAAAGTGATAGGTGAAATCGAATTGGGATATCTTTTTTGCAAGTCAAAAATAATTGCTGTGACAGGAACAAACGGCAAAACAACTACAGTAAATTTGATACACCATATTCTTTCGGCAGCTGGTAAGAAAAGTGTTTTATTGGGAAATGTGGGCACGCCTTTTTGCGATATAGACGGTAAAAAAAATATAGAGTTTTGTGTGCTGGAAGTGAGTTCTTTTCAACTGGAAACAATTGACACTTTTCAACCATATATAGGCGTTATTTTGAATATAGATAGTGACCATATAGACAGACATAATACTCATGAGGAATATGTACAAGCTAAACTTAATTTGTTTAAGAATATTGGGGCAGATACTAAGATAGTTGTTAACGCTAAAGACCAAAATACTATGGCAAATACCGACAAAATCAGAGGCGACAGATATCTTCTAAACTATAAAAAGAGAAACGGTATTTTTGTTGAAAATGATGCCGTTTTTGTGTCTAGTAAAAAGCCGAAAAAGATTATTGATGATATTTCAAAGATTAGTCCCAGCCCAGTGTTTTACGACGATATTTTAGCTGCTGTTCAGGTAGCTCTTCTGTTGGAGATTGACGCTAAAATCATTGCATCTGCGATACAGTCTTTTGTGTGGCTAAAACACAGGATGGAACTTGTTATGGAGATAGACGGGGTCAAGTACATAAACGATAGCAAGGCTACCAACTTTCATGCAACAGTGTCTGCAATAAAGACGCTGGGTGGAAAGGTGACATTGTTGATGGGTGGACATAATAAAGGAATGAAGGCTGATAACTTTTTTGAAGAGATAAAGGATTATGTTCGTCGCATTGTTTTCTTTGGTAAAGAGGTTAAAAAAGAGTGCAAGAATTGTAAAAAATATCATATAAATTGCGAGTGGTATGAATGCCTTGCTGATGCTGTTGAACAAGTAAAAAGCACAGTAGAAAGCCAAGAAACAGTGTTGTTGAGTCCATGTTATAGCAGTTTTGATGCCTATGACAGTTATGCTCAACGTGGTGAAGATTTTGAGAGGTTGGTTAAGCATGAAAAATAAGATAAATATAAAACTTGTTTTATTGGTTATAGGACTCTCGCTATTCGGACTGCTTATGATATATTCGGCAAGTTCTTATTCTGCACAAGCAAATTATGGCGATAGTTTTTACTTTGTTAAGAAACAGGCGTTTGGATTGCTAATAGGAATAGGGATAATGATAGGAGCTTTTTTCTTTGATTATCATAAGTATCAAAAGTTGAGATATTATATCTTGGGTTTTGGTCTTCTTATGCTTATTTTGGTGTTTATTCCTGGTATAAGCATCAGCAGTTACGGTGCTAGAAGATGGGTAGGAGTTGGTGGTTTTAGTATTCAGAGTAGTGAAATCGCCAAGTTTGGTTTTGTTATATTTGCTGCTGCTTATATGAGTAAAAATTATAAGAAAATGCCTACTTTTAAGGGTTTTATTCCGGTTGTTTTGGCTGGAGGGTTGACTTGTTTGTTGATTTTGCTGGAACCCAACCTCAGCGTAACTCTGTGTGTTGGTATGGTCATGTTGAGTATGTTGGTTATCGGTGGAATAAAGATGAAATGGTTTTTGGTAATTTTTATTCCAGCCTTATTGCTTGTTCCAATATTGATTATGATTGAACCGTATCGATTGCAGAGATTGGTGGCTTTTATCAATCCTTGGGAGAACCCAGTCGACGAAGGGTATCAGCTTATTCAATCCTTATACTCGTTGGGAGCAGGTGGTTTTTTCGGAGTAGGATTATTTAACAGTCGTCAAAAATATTTGTTTTTACCGTTCAGTGAATCAGACTTTATCTTTTCCATTATAGGGGAAGAATTTGGATTCTTTGGTTGTATGCTTGTATGTTTGGTGTATATTTTAATTATTGCACAGGGCATAAAGATTGCTTTAAGAGCAAGAGACAGATTTGGGAGTTATCTTGCTTTTGGGATAACGTCGGTTATTTCTTTTCAAGTACTGATTAACATTGCTGTAGTGACCGGTTCTATTCCACCGACAGGAATTCCTCTTCCGTTTATAAGCGCCGGTGGAACTAGTTTAATGGTCTTTTTAGGGGCTGTTGGTATTTTGCTAAACATAAATAAACAATGTGTTCAAGATAACTACGGAGAAAAGACTTTTTTCGCGAAAAATCGTAAAGTGTCTAGAAGAAAGGCTGTGATAAAATCCCCAGTGTAACAAAACCTACCATCAAAATAATACAATGAAGTATTAAACAAAATCCAAAAGATAAGGAGAGATTGTGGAGGTTTTTCGTATTCTAGGAGGAAAGACTCTTTCAGGAGAAGTTGAGGTATCGACCGCAAAGAACGCGTTGTTACCTCTTTTGGCATGTAGTATAATGTGTGAGGAAACGGTGTTATTGAAGAAATGTACCAGGTTTTCTGACGTTATGAATATGATTGCTATACTGAAAAGTTTGGGGGTAAAGTCAGAGTTTCAAGGCGATGACCTTTTTCTTGATTGCAGAAATGCAAAAAAATATTACATAGAAGAAAATTATACTAAACGAGTTCGTAGTAGTATTTTTATGTTGGGACCACTCTTGGCTCGATTCAAAAAAGCCAAGGTTGCATATCCGGGGGTTGCAATATTGGCACGCGTCCGATAGATTTGCATCTAAAAGGGTTAAGAGAACTAAACGTTAAAATTGATGAACGTCACGGGTATATTCTTTGTGATGGTAGCAATATGAGGGCAAGTAACATACATTTGGATTTTCCTAGTGTGGGAGCAACTGAAAATCTCATGATGGTTTGTTCAAAGTTAAAAGGCGTAAGTCACATTTATAATTGCGCAAGAGAACCGGAAATTGAAGATTTGCAGAATTTTCTTAATTCTATGGGCGCAAAAGTTTCTGGTGCTGGAACCAGCACTATAACCATTGTTGGTGTTGATAAAATACACAAGAGCGAATACAGACCTATAGGGGATAGAATAATCGCTGGGACTTATATGATTGCCACTGCTATAGCAGGGGGTAAGGTGACTTTATTAAACGTTATATATGAGCATAATTTGGCATTGATAAACAAGTTAAAACAAGCCGGTTGCAAGATTGAACAGCGCAAGGGAAAAATTGAAATACAAATGACAAAGCGTCCAAAAAGTATGGTAAAAGTGGAAACGCAACCATACCCAGGTTTTCCAACCGATCTACAAAGTCAGGTGTTGACTTTGCAGACTGTAAGCCAAGGCACTGGAGTGGTTGTTGAAAATCTGTTTGAAACCAGATTCAAGATATATACAGAGTTGGTAAAAATGGGTGCAGATATAACTATTAGAGATAGAATGGCGATAGTGAATGGTGTTAAAAAACTCTACGGGGCTTCGGTTATCTCTCCAGATTTAAGAGGTGGGTCGAGTCTTGTTTTGGCAGGACTGGTTGCTGATGGATATACTACTGTGAGCGATATTGAGATGATTGATAGAGGATATTACAAACTAGAAGACGACCTTTCCAAACTGGGTGCAGATATAAAACGTATAAAGGTATAGTGTCAATATTTGAGTCGAGTCTCTAAAAAATCTTTTTATGTTCCTCAAAAGACATATTTTCGCCAAGTGTTTTACTAGCCTTTTCTACTTTCTGCCGTTTATACTATTTACGGTGGAATATGAAAAATAAAAGGTTACTAGTTTTAATGTCAGTTTTTGTTTTCATTGTTATAATAGTTGTGCTATGTAGCAGTTTTTTTTCTGTAAAAAATATCAATGTGAGTTGGCAGGGAGAACTCTCTGTTTTGGCTGAAGTACCAGAGGAAGAACTCATCAATTCCATCGAAGTTAAACGAATAGACAGTATATTTTTGGTAAAACGAAGTAAATGTGTCCGTATGCTAGAACAAAAATATCCATATATCAAAGTGGAAAGCATTGAGAAAAAACTTCCAAACAGAATAACTTTGAATCTGTCCGAGAGACAGGAAATGTTTATCGTTAAAATACAAGATGGATTGTATGCTTATTTAGATGATACTGGGCGAGTTCTTAAGGTGGGAGAGGGGTCTCCGATTGGTTCCAAGATATATCCGTGTATGCTTTATTTTGATGGAATGAGTGTCATGCGTGAGAATTTCATAGAGGGGCAGGACGCAGATATCGCAGTGTTGAACATATTGATTGACATTACACGAACATTGAAAGAGCAGGGGTGCTCGGTTAAAGATAGTTATGATTTTCTCAAAAAGATAACTGTTCGAACGGCATATAATACTCACGTGGAAATTGTTTCAAATTATGGTCTTACGATTGTTTTGCGTAAGGTTGATGCAGATTTATGCGAAAAACTTGAATACGGATTAGGGCTATATCGAACCTATCGACAACAGTCAAAAGTCGGGGAAATAGCCGTTTTTAGGGATGGTACAGGCTCTATTTCATCCACTTTCTCCTCTTTATAATTCTTGCATAAAAATACAGAAAAGTAGTAAAACAATTTGACTTTTATGCATTAAATTATTATACTTAAGTCATAAATAAAGAAGAGGAGCTACTTCAAAGATGGCAGAAAAAGATGTTGCAGTACTTGATTTTGGGTCGTCTAGCATAACCATGTTGATTGGTTGCAGAGATGTTAATAATACTTTTTGCATCAAAGCAAGTGAAGAGGTCGAATATGCTGGATTTATGGACGGAGAGTTTTTGCGTCCTGAAGAATTGGCTGGAAACTTAAGAGAAGTTATTGAAGGTAGCGTAGCTAAATATAAAAGAAGAGTAAAGAAAGTGTATGTTGGAGTGCCTTCTGAATTCTGTATGGCAAAAGAAGGGGCTGTTGAAAAGGCTTATGGGAAGAGAGTTAAGATAAAACAAAAACATCTTGATGAACTTCTTAATATTGAAGATGAAAAAAGATTCTATACAATTATAAATAAGAAACCTTCTTATTTCTTGTTAGATGATGTTCAAAACACCCAAAATCCAATAAATAGTTATGCAACTGTTGTTGAGGCTGGGGTTGGTTACATATATGCAAAAAATGATTTCATTGATGAGATTTCTAGTATATTGAACAATTTGGGAGTTGTTGAAGTTGAATTCATTTGTACTTTGTTAGCACAAGCGAATTATCTCATTCCTGAAGAAGATAGAATAAAAGATGCTATCTTGGTGGACTGTGGTTATATAACTACCAGTGTTGCAAAAGTTTCTTTTGAAGCAATCACAGACTTAAAAAGCTTTTCTATTGGTGGTGGATATATTACAAACGATATCGGCGAAGTGTTGAATGTTTCGTTTGATGAAGCTGAGCAGTTGAAGAGAAAACTAATAATATGTATTGAACCAACAAAAGACGATTATTATGAAATAGTCGATGACAATGGGGAATTGGCTCATTTCCCTATGAAGAAAGCAAACGATGTTTCAGTTGCAAGAATAGAATCAATTGCTGAAGCGATAAGAGATAAATGTATAAACTCATTTAAGACAAAAATAGAACCACATACGCCAGTATACTTGACAGGTGGTGGATTAAGTTATATAAAAGGTATAAAAGATTTATTAAGTAAAGTATTGGACAGAAAAGTTGAGTTTGTTGTACCAGTACCCCCACAACTTGCAAAGCCAGAGTTGTCGGCAGTAGTTTCATTATTAGATATGGCAATTACGATGGAAAAATAACGGAGGAAAACATGGAAGAGAGAAGTCAGGTATGTAACATCAAAGTTATCGGAGTTGGTGGAGGTGGAAATAACGCTGTAAACCGAATGGTAAACGCCGGAATTAAGAGTGCAGAATTTGTTGCTGTTAATACGGATAAACAGGCACTTTTGATGAGTAAGGCACAGCATAGAATACAAATTGGAGAGAAATTAACTCGTGGACTTGGTGCGGGTGCTGACCCTGAAATAGGTTATAAAGCAGCTGAAGAAAGTAAAGAAGTTCTCGCAGATATGTTAAAGGATACAGACCTTGTATTTATCACTGCAGGTATGGGTGGTGGAACGGGTACTGGAGCTGCTCCTGTTATTGCTAGTTTGGCTAAAGAAATGGGAATTCTTACAATTGCCGTTGTCACAAAGCCTTTCGGATTTGAAGGTATAAAGAGAATGGAAAACGCAGAGAAAGGTATCAAAGCACTCAAAGAGAATGTTGATACTTTAGTTGTTATTCCAAACGATAAGTTGTTAAGAGTTGTTCCAAAAGGAACTTTCCTCGACGCATTCAGAACAGCTGATGAAGTTTTGAGACAAGGTATTCAAGGGATATCAGACTTGATCGTAATTCCAAGTATGATTAACCTCGACTTTGCTGACGTTAAAACAATTATGAAAGGTAAGGGCTTGGCTCACATGGGAATTGGTAGATGCCAAGGCGAAAATAGAACAATCGAGGCTGTTAGACAAGCAGTTTCTAGCCCATTGTTGGAAACAACTATTGAGGGTGCAACTGGAATTATCCTAAACATAAAGGGTGGACTAGATTTGACATTGCAAGAAGTTGAAGAGGCTTGTTCATTGGTTAAAGACGTTGTTGACCCATCATGTAATATCATCTTCGGTACAGGTATTGATGAGACAATGCAAGAAGAAGTTGAAATTACAGTTATCGCAACAGGGTTCAGTGGTTCTTCATTCGCTGACTCCATCAAAGATGAAGTTAAGAGAAGTATCATCGCTCAAAAGGAAGAAGAGTTTATTGGAGAAGACCTTGGAGAGGAAGCTACTCGTAATTTCTCAGAGGAAGAAGTTGAAGAGGAAGATACTAGCAGTATAGTTAGAATCTCAAAAAAGAGTATTCCACCTTTCCTTGATAAATTAAAAAAGAACAAAAGATTTTAATAAATAAAACCCGAGAGACTCGGGTTTTTTCATGCCTCATTTTTGTCTTTTCGAAGGATACAATATAGTGCCGTAAAAAAGAGAATAGAACTGACAATTACGTAGTATATGTTAAAATATACAAAGAAACTGGCAAAAAGTAGTACCAAGCCGCTAAAAAAGTAGGGTTTGGCTTTCTGTTTGGCAAATATGATTTTTTTATAATTTCTCTTAATTTTCTTCTTATCCACCTGTACTAAATCAGGAAAAGAATCTGATGGTTTTATTAGTTCTCGATAAACTTTGTCCTCGTTCCACAGCTCTATTTTATCGGAAAATACAGTTGCTAAATCTTCGGCTTCATCAGAGTAACTTTTACAAGCGACTATGGTTTTTCCATCTTTATTCTGAAGAAAAGGAAGTATGTCTCTTTCGGTTATTTGAAAGGTATTGTATTGTGGCACAAAAAAATATTTCTGATTATCCTTTTCAAAACATAACCCTTTTGTACCTTCCTTTACTCTATGTTTATTAGAAAGTATTTGCTTAAAAAAACTTTTAGTTTCTTTTTGTGTTGCGAGTAGAAACTGCTCGGAGGCGTCGGTTGTCTTCTTTTTATCGGTAGCACTCAATTCTTTATGCTCGTTCTTTTTATTGGAGACGAGTTTTATTATCCAGAAGGCAAATGCAGTGAGGGGGAGGACTAAAAGAATGGTTTGCCAAAAACTACGCCATAGGTATTG
>CAYJCC010000029.1:0-7688 GCA_964368655.1 uncultured Lachnospiraceae bacterium
CACCATTGAGCTATTCAGGAACGACAGTGATATTATATTATCAAAAAAAGTAAATGTCAACATAAAATTGAAAAAAATTAACAAGGATTTGTAAAACTTTTCGACTTTATTTGCTTATGCTTTTTGTGATAAAAATGTTAAAAATAAAAACCTCGGTTTTTCAGCCGAAGTTTTTATCTTTTTAATTGCATGTTGCGTATAATTCTTCCATCTCTTTTTTAATATCTAAACGAGGGTAAATATTATCGCCTTTCTTTACTGCTAGTTTGTTGTTTAAGAATCCGAAACTGTCTATTTTTGAGAAGTCTGTAGGAACTTCTTGACCAAATTGTTCAAACACATTTTTTGCTTTGTCTGGCAAGAAGGATATTAACAATGTTGAACCGATTAAGATTCCTTCTGCAAGGTTGTACAAGAATGTTGCTAATCTGTCTTTCTTTGATTCGTCTTTGCTTAATACCCAAGGTTCGTTTTCATCTATATATTTATTACAACGTTTGAAGATATCAAATACTTGGTTTATAGCATCGCTAACTTGTAGTTTCTCAATTGAGTGCATTACTTCAGATTTTTTATCTAAAACGAATGTTTTGAATTCTTCATCAATTGGTGCAGTAATATTTTTGCTATCGATTGTTCCACCACAATATTTTTCAACCATTCCAACCGTTCTAGAAACCAAGTTTCCGAACTCGTTTGCTAACGAGTTGTTAACTGCAGTTAGGAACAATTCTTGAGTATAGTTTCCGTCTTGTCCGAAAGGAATTTCTTTTAACAAGAAAAGACGAATTGCGTCAATGCCGTATCTTGGTGCGAGAACTCTAGGATCCAACACTTCTTTTACGCCACTGTCTTTACTTTTGCTCAACTTATCTCCACCGACAATTAACCAACCATGAGCAAATACTCTTTTTGGTACAGGTATATCAAGAGCCATTAACATTGCTGGCCATGTTATTGAGTGGAAACGAACAATTTCTTTACCAACCATATGTATGTCTGCTGGCCAGTATTTTTGGAAAAGGCTGTCGTCTTCTGACATGTATCCAAGAGCTGTTATATAGTTTGTTAGAGCGTCTAGCCATACGTATACTGTTTGGCTTGGGTCCATGTCGATAGGGATTCCCCATTTTACACTTTGTCTAGTAACACAAAGGTCTTTTAATCCAGGTTTGATAAAGTTGTTAACCATTTCGTTTACACGATTTTTTGGTTGTAAGAATTCTGGGTCTTCATATAATTTTAATATTTTGTCTGCGTACTTACTCAAACGGAAAAAGTATGCGTCTTCACTTGCTTCAACAACAGGTCTTCCACAATCTGGGCATTTTCCATCTACCAATTGTTCCTCTGTCCAGAAAGATTCGCAAGGGGTACAATACAATCCTTTATAGTGTGACTTGTATATGTCGCCTTTTTCGTATAACTTATTAAAAATCTTTTTTACTGCATCAACGTGATATTGGTCGGTTGTTCTTATAAACTTATCATATGAAATATCTAGAAGTTTCCAAAGATCTTTTGCATCTTCAACGATAGGGGTGATATACTCCATTTCTGTCTTTCCAGCTTCTTTTGCATTCTTTGCAATTTTTTGTCCGTGTTCATCTGTTCCGGTAAGGAAAAATACATCTTTGCCTAGCATTCGATTGAAACGTGCAATAGCGTCGCAGATTACTGTGGTATAACAATGACCAAGAGTAAATTTGCCGCTAGGGTAGTATATTGGTGTTGTAATGTAGAACGTTTCTTTTTTGTCTGCCATAATAGCCTCCATGTATTTTTTATTTTCTTATTCAGAAAACTGTGATTATATTATATATAAAAGATAACTAAAAAGCAACCATTTTAAGAACGGCAATATTGTTAAATGTGTATTTTGACGAATAAAAAAGCCCGAATTTCTTCGGACTTGATTTATTTGTTTATTTCCAGTTTGTTGCTGCTACTTCAAAATATGATTGTGGGTGCTTACATACTGGGCAACTTGTAGGAGCTTCAACTCCTTTTACTATAGCGCCACAGTTTCTACACTTCCAGAATACTTCTTTTCCTTTTTTGAACATTGTGTATTCTTCAATATGTGCAGCAAGTTTTTTATATCTTGCTTCGTGGTCCTTTTCAATCTTTGCAACGCCTTTGAATTGTTCAGCAAGTTCTGTGAATCCTTCTGCTTCAGCAACTCTAGCCATTCTCTTATACATTTTTGTCCACTCTGCATTTTCTCCAGCAGCTGCATCTTTAAGGTTTGTTAAAGTATCTGCTACTGAACCACCATGTAATGCTTTGAACCAAAGTTTTGCATGTTCTTTTTCGTTTTCTGCTGTCTCTTCAAAGATGGCGGCTACTTGTTCATAACCATCTTTCTTCGCTTTTGATGCGTAGTATGTATATTTATTTCTTGCTTGACTTTCTCCAGCGAAAGCTTCCCACAAGTTCTTTTCTGTTTTACTACCTTTTAATTCCATATTTTTCTCCTCTTTGCAATTTCTGCCCATAAACCCCGTCTGGATTTATGTTTATATTATATCTCAAGAAAGGGCTTTTGTAAAATAAAAAGCAAGTATGACAAAAAAGTTTATACAAATTTATTTATAAAGTTGTCAAGGTGGAGGGTATCGTGTATAATGAGGGTGCTCAAAAAGGTTTTACGGAGGACGCATGGAAACTTTAAGAATAATAATGGAATATTCCACTTATATATTTTGGTTGATTTGTATTTTGTGTGGGGTATATTTGTTATATAAAGTTATTCAGTTGTTGACTGCGTACGCAAAACCAAAAAAATTTCCTGAAGCAAAAATAAACCATAAATATGCGCTTTTGGTACCTGCGAGGCGAGAATCAAAAGTTATAGAAAGTTTGATAAAAAGTATAAAAGGTTCGGATTATCCAGAAGACCTTTTACATATATATGTTACCGTTGCCGACGACAACGACCCAACAATAGAGATTTGCAAAAAATACAAGAACATAACATGTTGGGTGTATAAACAACAAAAAACAAAGGGTATGTCTTTAGACTATACCATGAAAAAAATATTTGAAGAAAAAAAGGCTGAAGGGTATGAGGCGTTCTTTATTTTTGATGCCGACAACCTTGTAGCTCCAACGTTCTTTACCGAGATGAATAAGTCTTTTGATGCCGGATACGATATGGCAATTGGTTACAGAAACAGCAAAAACTGGAACGACAACTGGATATCTGTTTGTAGTGGATTAACGTTCACTATGATAAACGGAGCGAATAATAAGTTCAAGAGCAGAGCAAAAATGAACCTGACATTTTCGGGCACAGGGCTTTATATTCGTTCATCTATAATTGAACCATTTGGTGGTTGGCCATTCCAAACATTGACAGAAGATTATGAGATGAGTTTGTATGCGATGTTGAAAAACTTAAGAACGGCGTATGTTGAAACGGCCGAGTTCTTCGATGAGCAGCCAATAACTTTCAAAAACTCTTGGAACCAAAGAAAGAGATGGTTGAAAGGATATGCTCAAGCAAATAAAAAATATAGAGGAAAAATAGTAAAGAGTGCTTTTGCTGAAAAGAAGAACCTTGCATCGAAGATTGAATATTCGGTTGGAGTAATTCCAATGATTATATTGTTGGTTGATACAATTTTATATGCTTTCTTACTTATATTTGCATCAATATTTAGTGCATGTTATCACAGCCCATTATGGTCGCACTACTTGTTATTGTTTGTGTTGCTGTGTGTGTTGGTTTACTTTGTATTTGCTATGTACGGATTGTTGCTTGGACTCTCCGAAAGAAAAAAAGCAAACATATCTCTAAAAAGTGTCTTTATTGGAATGTTAACATTCCCAGTCTTCTTATCATTTTTCGTTCCACTATATTTTTCTGGAATGACAGATAAAGAGGTTGAATGGGTGCCAATTACAAGAAAACAAGGCGTAGATTTGGAAGAAGTTACGAAAAAGACCAAAAAGAGTAAAAGTTAAAAATTTACATAAAATAAAAAAGTCTACAAAAAGGTAGGCTTTTTTGTTTGGTTTTTTTAATTTTTATATTATAATATTCTTAATACAAATAAAAGGGAGAAAAAGTATGGATACATTCCAAATAATCATTTTAGTAGCTATAGTAGTAATTTTTGCAGCAATGGTCGTTTTGCTATTTGTTGGTGGAAGAAAAAGCAGTGGCGATAATAAAAAGAAAGTAGAAAATAAAATAGAGGCACCTGTTGCTCCAATAGCACCAGTTGAAAGTGCTCCAGTTGAGGCAGCACCTGTTGCTCCTGTAGTAGATACAGTTGTTGCAAATGATAACGCAGCAGAATCAGCATTCATGGAACCAGCAGCACCTATTGAAGCTCCAACCGAAGAAGTTTCAGCACCAGTTGAAGCAGCACCTGTTGAGCCAATGGCACCAGTTGAAGTAGCAGCAGTAGAACCAGCAGCTCCTGTTGCTGATGGAGAAATCACTCTTGAAGTTGGTAAGAGCTACACAATTGGACAAGAAATAAAAGGTGGTATTTACAATCTTGCAACTGTTGACGGTTCAGAATCTGCAGATATTAACATTTATGGCCTAGACGTTTCATATAAGAACGGAGACCAATTGATATTGTCTGACGGAGACGTTCTTATCGCTAAAACAGCAATAAAAATAAAGAAGTAGGAAAATGAAAGAAGAGGAACTGTTCAGATATTACAGTCTATTTAAGAACCTTCGAGTCGTACAAGATGCGACTAGAGACATAGACAATATGAATGATGCGCTTGAATATTTTGAAAGAGAGTCGGCGATAGAAATCTGCTCTCAAATAACACTAAAATATGAAGCTCCCATCAATCGTATTGGGAGCTTATTTACTGGCTTAAAGGTGTATAGGAACATGTCATTGTACACCAAAAAGACGGACGATGATATATACGGAGATTTGGAATACGTTCGGAACTGTGTGATAGTTTATGCGACCGTTAAATGTGGGCTAGAACCCGATTATCTAACTTGCTTGAAGAAGATAATGTAAGTGCTCAATTCGGCCTAGCACGTGAACCAGAACGTCCTTAGCGACTTCATTATGGAAGATGGGTAAAACAAAAAATATAGTGATAAAACAAATAAACTAAAGAAAATAGAAAAAATAAAAGACACAAAAAAACACGAGACGAACTCGTGTTTTTTATTTTTATAGGTATTAAGCTTTGGCTTTCTTTACAAGAATCTTTCCTGCTATACCAAGACCAGCTGCAAGCAATCCGAATACAAGGATTAAGATTGGACCAGCGCCGATTGCTACCAATTCCATTGATAGGGCAGAACCTGAAATCATTCCGGCACCAATTGTGGAAACAAGTCCCATAATAGCTGCCAACAAAGCGAATACAACTGCTGCTATTCTTGCTCTTCCGAAAATCGATAAGATTGTCAAGATAACTGCAATAAGACCAAACAATAATGTGCCACAAGTTGCGAATACAACTAATGTTGAACCGATTGACCAGTCTTCTTCATTTGAATCAAGTAAACTGTAAACCATAGCGTTCTTTGTAACTACTTCCATTTTGTCTTCATCTCCACTTGAGATGGCCTCTAACATATCTTTTGAAAGGTCTTCTTGAGTTTTGAATGAACCAATTAAGAATCTTGTTGAAGAAATTTCAACAGAAGCGTCACTGTCTTTTACTTTTATTGCGCTAAAGAATACTGATACAAATGAAAGAACCATACATAAAGTTGCAACACCTGCCAATATCATTGTCAATAAAGTCTTCTTTGCTTTTTTCTTTGCCATGTTTTTACCTCCTATTTTATTTTTTACTTCTAAAACTAGATATTTTCTAGCCTTTTGACAACCTTATTATATTACATAAACAAAAATCGACAAAACGATTTATGAATTTTTTTATTTTTTATTGCGAATTATGAAAGAATTCCCATATTTGTATAGTCGTTCAGGATTTCCTCAAAATTATTTAGCAATCCAGTAATAACTCTGCGATTTGATTTATCCCTAAACAATGTATTAAACTTTTCCTTTTTATATGCGTCATCGATTAAACTTCTTATATTTCGCGTTACATTTGGGACTTTGGTATTATATTTTAAGGCGATTATGGGGTAGACTTTGCTTTGTAAAGACTTTATTACGGACTTTTCTTCCAACGCCATAGTTAAAGCCATTTTTATGTAATTGTATCCGGTGTATTTTGTGTCAAGCCCAACTTCTTTTAGGTAATTGTTTAGCAATCCTTGTGTCTTTGATACAAACTTGTAGTAAGGATTGTTTGTAAGATGGGTGCGAATAAAAGAACCAACTCTTGATAACGGTATGCGATATGCAAAAGATGAAATCTTTTCCCATAAATCATCGCAACTGGAAGATATAAAAAGAATAGTTGGTTTTGGGGAGTTTGCGAAAGTTAACAAGGACATCAATTCGCCGTGGAATTTGTCCATTTCTTCGTCCACAATAATACATTCAGCATGAGAATGAGTTTGTTTTATTATCAATTCAGCAAGGGTATAAGAATGGTGAAGTTCACAATGAGCTTGTTCACAGGTTATGCGAATGCTTGTATATAAATTTATGTTTCCACTACTAAAAAGTATAATTTTCAAATTGCTCTTTTCCATGATGTCCTCTTTTGTCTTACTAATCATAACATTCAGCTGGACGACTTGTCCATTATTTTTGTACAGAAAATTAAAATTGTACAAAAATATAAATATTATTGTACAAGAATATAAGAAACAAAAATAAAAGCCCTTTCGGGCAAACAAATCAGTATTTTTTATTTAGTTTTTCAATAGCTGATAATGTCTTCTTATCTAGTGTAAATCCATTATTTCTCTTTTCTAGTACTTCTTTTACGTTATTTCCGTATTCTACAAGTGCTTTGATATCGAGAAGGGCAACCAATTATGCACCTTCAATGAGCATCTTGTCTGCAACTAATGCGATAAACTCGCCATTTGTTGGTTTTTCATTGTTTGTATAAACTGTAATTCCAAAGAGTTGATTGATATTTTCGATCTTTCCTCTGTTCCACGCTACTTCGATGGCGTGTCTAATTGCTCTTTCCACCTTTGACGCAGAAGTTTCAAATCTCTCTGCAATGCTAGGGTATAGTTTTTTAGTAATGCTGTTAATAATTTCTGGGTTTGCGATGGCGAGTTTGATTGCTTCGCGTAAAAACTGGTATCCTTTAATATGTGCAGGGATTCCTACTGTTATAAATATGTTTGTTATCTTTTCTTCAAGTTGTTTATTTCTGATGTTTGGAACTGCCGTTGTTTGTTTTCTGTTTTCTAACACTTCTACAATTCTATCTCTCAAGATGGAGCCACTACACGGTTTTAATATAAAGTTTGATGCACCCATGGCTAAAGATTTTTGAACAAATCCGTCCAAACTTAAAGAAGACATAACTATAGTTTTTGGAACGTTAGGCAATGCTTTTAATTTTTCCAAAAAGATAAACCCATCTTCTCCGGGCAAGATTAAGTCCAATAAAACTAAATCTACCTTATTGTCCTTTAAGTAATCTAATGTCTTTTGTGATGTTTCGAAATCGGCAACAATTGATACGTCTGTTATTGACTCGAAATCCTTTTTGATAATCTCTTTACATTTTTTATCCGAATCTAGTAAAACGATTTTATACATACTAACCTCCTAAAATTTGACAACGATAGGATATCATAATAAAGG
>CAYJCC010000030.1:0-6208 GCA_964368655.1 uncultured Lachnospiraceae bacterium
GTGATAGAATATAAAAAACGATTAGCTAAACCTAAAGGGATAAAAATGGAAGAAGAACAAAAAGATGAAAATAGCAAAGTTATTAAAAAGAAAGTTCCAAATAAACCCAAAAAGGGTTCAAAGAAAAAGTCTGTAAAAATTGCAGACCAATTTTCTACGTCTTGGTCAGAAGAGGAAGTTGAACTTGACGCCTATGGAAGAGTAAAAAAAGAATATAAGGGATATCCTTATTTGAAAAAGACATTGGTTTTTTATAAAAAGCATGGTTGGAAGATTTTGTTTGTTACCCTTATAGGTCTTTTAATGGCAGGGTTAAGTATTCTTACCCCAATTTTCTCTGAAAGGTTGATGGACGCGTTTACTAACTTTAATTTCAATAATTTATGGAAGTTTGCGCTCTATATTTTGGTAATTGATATTGCTATAAGTTTGATAGGCTTTTTTATGGAATACTTATTTACCATACTGTCTAGGAATGTTTCATTTTCTATAAAAAGAAAATTGTCTGATAGTATGACAAGGCTTCGCACTAGAAACTTTGATAAGACAAATTCTGGAAAGTTAATTAGCCTTATAAACAGAGATGCTGAAGACCTCTCTTATGTCGGTGGTGCAGTTATTAGATTGACAACTGAAATTATTGGTAGATTGGGCTTTTTAGCATACGCGTTCGTGTTGAATATTTGGCTAGGGTTACTCATAATACTTGAAATGGTATTTATGTATGTTATGGAAAGTGTTAGAATTAAACGCAGATATGTTGACAGAAAAGAATCAAAGAAGATTAGAGATGTTAGCACGGGAATTATTGGCGAGATGGTTAGGGGTATTAGAGATATCCGAGCATTAAACATCAGAAAAGAAGTGCTAAATAAAAGCGATAAAGTTCAAAGCGATTTGTTGAATCAAGAAGTTAAAACGAGCATTCGTGGTTCATCATATTATACACTCCTTTCATTTGGACGAATAATATTTGAATTCTTCTTTATTTTCCTTGCAGGTTTGTTAATTGTTAAGGGGCAAGTGACGGTTTCTGTTGCAATTACCTTATATATGTTTAAGGGAAGAGTTATCTACTTAATGTCTTGGATAACTCAAATAAAAGAGCATTTGAAAGATGGCGAACTTTCAGCAAGTAGGGTGTTTACTATTTTGGACGGATATAAATATGGTTACGAAGAGTTTGGAACAGAAACAATAAAAAATGCAATTGGTAAAATAGAGTTTAAGGCCGTTCATTTTGCTTATGAAAAGGCAAAACCTGTTATACAAGGCGTTTCTTTTGCAATTGAACCATGTACGACGGTTGCAATTGTTGGAGAAAGTGGGGAAGGGAAAAGCACAATACTAAATCTTATAAACCGAATGTATGATAAGGATTCGGGTGAGATTCTGATAGATGGTCACAAGATAGAAAATCTTTCAGAAGAAACGTTGCGAGAAATAGTTGCAACAGTTTCTCAAGACCCATACATATTCAACATGACAATAAGAGAAAACTTGCAATTGGTAAATCCAAAAGCAACCAAAAGTGAGATTGAAGAGGCTTGTAAACAGGCAATGATTCATGATTTTATAGACAAACAACCTAAAAAATATGAATCAAAACTTGGAGAAAATGGTATCACGTTAAGTGGTGGGCAGAAACAAAGATTAGCCATCGCCCGTGCATTGTTGAAAAAGGACAGTAAAATAATATTGTTTGATGAGGCAACATCTTCTCTTGATAATGAAAACCAAGAAAAAATCAAAGATGTTATTGATACTTTAGATGATAACCATACAGTTATCATTGTTGCCCATAGATTAAGTACTATTGTAGATTGTCATAAAATAATCGTGCTAAAAAATGGTAAAGTTCTTGCAGAGGGTACACATAAACAACTTATGAAAGAATGTTCTGTTTATAAGAAGCTGTACCAAAAAGAAGACGAAGAGTCAAAGGGTTAATAAAAAGCCGAGAATCATCTCGGCTTTTTTCTTTTAGTTGTTTTAAGGAATCAATCTATTTGGTCCACGGAATAAGTAGGTTGATTCTTTTATGCTTGAGAGGTTGAGCAATTTTGCCAACAATCTTGCAGTTCCGATGGCGTAACCACCATGAGGAGGGCAGCCAAACTTAAAGAATTCAATATAATCCTTAAGGCTTTCTGCTTTCATTCCCTTGTCAATAATGTTTTGTGTTAGGGCGTCAGGGCGATGCTCACGTTGTGCACCACTTGTTATCTCTACGTCTTTCCAGAGCAAGTCGTATGATTTACAAGTTCCACTTGTTGCATAGTCATCAGATTTCATTGAGTAGAAGGCGCGTTGGTTGAATGGGAAATCTGTAATGAATACGAATTCACTGTCGTATGTTTTGATGGCATAGTCACAAATCAATCTTTCGCTTTCTGTATCAAAATCATTTTTTGCTCCAACATAATTGTACTTTGTCTTTAATATTTCTACGGCATCTTTATAAGGAATACGTGGGAACTTTTCTGGTATTTTTACTTCAACGTCAAATACTTCTTTAATTTTGTCTCCCCAAGTTTTTTTGATTTGTGTCAAGGTGTATTTCAAGATATCCTCTTCCATGTCCATAACATCATGATGTGAATCTACATAACTCATCTCAATATCAAAACTTGTGAATTCTGTTGCGTGACGTGAGGTAAAGGATTGTTCTGCACGGAAGCAATCTCCGAACTCAAATACCTTTTCAAACCCAGCAGCCATAGCCATTTGTTTATATAATTGTGGGCTTTGAGTTAAACAAGCAGGTTGTCCAAAATATTCTAACTTGAATACTTCAGAACCTCCCTCACTGGATTGCCCAGAAATCTTTGGAGTGTGTATCTCGATAAACTTATTTTTGGTACAGTATTCACGCATAGCCATTTCAACGTCTGTAGCGATTTGGAAAACCATCATCTTTTTATCGTCTCTCAAATCAATCCAACGATAGTTCAAACGCTTATCCAAGTTACTTTCTGCATCAATAGGTGAAGGCTCTGCAATGCTTTCAAGTTTCAATTCACTTGGTAAAAATTCTTTACCACCTAATTTTACAGCGTCGTTCTTTACCAACTTTCCAGTGAAGGAAACGACTGATCCTGGAATTGCTTTAATAATTTCTTCAGCAAGAGCAGGTTGTTGACCTTTGTCTATTGATATTTGAATACGTCCTGTTATATCTTTGAAAACTACAAAAACCATATATCTGGTGTCTCTGACTTTTTCTACCCAGCCAGATATTTTACTTTCTGTGTCAAATGCTAAATCTTCTACATGTGTCCTTTTCATAAAAACTTCCTCGTTTATAATTTTCTATAGATTATATAACTTTTTACGTAAAAAAGAAAATGTTTAACACTTGTTTCATAATAATTGTATAGAAAAATTGATGGTTAATTGTTGGTATAAACATAAAAAATCAGGCTATTCGCCTGACTTTATTTTTTATTTGGACCAACTTGTGGTTGCTTTATTTTCATTTCGGAATACGGAACAATCCCTCGCCCAAAAGAGTAGTTGCTGGTTATCAATTTGGTATTCTTTTTGCCTAATAATATTACGTTTTTTGCAATTTCGCCAGAGACATAAGTTTTACCAGCTTCCAATTTTTCTAGTAATGGAAGAGCCTTATCAAAGTTTCCCGGAGCAGTTTGCCAAGGCTCAATGCAAAGGAACTGTTTTGGAGAATCTGTGTTCATGCTATTGCTCCATAACAACAGATGAGGTCCTATAAAGTCTAAAACAATCAATTCTTCAAAATACTCGTCATCAACTTTTTGACATAGATGAACGGTTCCTTTTTTTAATCCGTCAAAATGTATGGCTTTAGGCTTTTCGGCCTTAAGTTTGTCCATATCCAACGGGTAAGGAGTCTCTTCGGTGATTTGGCAATCAGATTCTTTTTCCAAATCTGTAAAGTAAATAAATACACTATCTGGGTCGGTCACGGGAAAAGCAGGATGCTGACCATAGGCGTATATCATGTTGTTTTGACTAATGCCATCTTGTAATTCTTCATGTTGCTTTGCTGTGTTTACAATCCATACTCTTTCTTCAAGTTCTGGGGTTGCTCTTTTAACTAATTTTCCAGATTGAGTAAGCTTTGGAGTGTCTGTTAGTCTGATTTCCACACATACCTTGTGAGCGAATGGAAATTCATCGTTTGGTTCTTGGGTATATGTCAATAAAGCATAATTTTCGGTTTGTTCTTCAACTGTAAAATCTTGATTGCGAAGAGGTCCATGTTGTGTTTCTGAACGGGTATATGTCTTTCCTTTATATTGAAAAGTTTTATCATGTGGACCAGGATTATTTAATTTAGGGGCTGTACGTTTCCAAGTGTTTTCTTCATTTTCAGAGTTCAACGCACCATCGTAAAAAAGGTCTCTTTCTCCATTGGAAAAACTGACAATTTGAGCACCCAAAGTGTCTATGAGAACAGTACATTTTTGGTTTTGTAATTTAATAATCATAATCTCTCCTATTATTAACAATATTGTATAGTAAATCGGGGAGAATGTCAATATGTGATTTTTTACTTATCGGTTGTTTTGGAGGTGTCTTTTGGGCGTTTTTCGAGATGCAAAGCATAGTTAAATTTGGTAAAACATTTTTCTGTAAAATCAGGTAGTTTTGTAAATCTTATACTCCGCCAACATATTTCAACTACGGCAATTGCTCCAAAAATATCTGCAAAATAATGTTGTTTTACAAACTGGGTCGACAAGAATATCAAAATTGCGAAAATAAGGAAAGAACCTTTGTTCCACCATGAAAATCCTTTTTTCTCCCTCATTCCACAGAACAATAACCAACTCAATAAACAATGGAAACTAGGGAAACAACAGAAAGGTCTACTATCTGAAGCATAAATGAGTTTTACGAAATTATCAAAGAAATTATCCCCAGTTATTTCTGGTCTAACAATTGTGGTTTGAAATGAAACAAAGATTATTCCACCAACAATAACGGATATTATTGTCGTAGTAATAAACCTATAGAAATCCTTTCGTCCTAAGTTTGAAATAACAATAAAACCAACTACCCATACTAAATATGAGAGTACATATATTAAAATCCACTCGGATAAAAATGGGACTGAACGGTCAAATGAAGTTGTTAGGTCAAACTTTACAGCGCCAGAACTTTCACAAAAGAATATAGCCCCTTCATAAACGGCAATATAAATAATAAAAGTTATAATGATTGGCATGATGGCAAAAACAGGGATACATTTTAGTATCTTCTTTTCTTTTTCCACCTTTTGTTCATTTTCTTTAATGATTTTCATATCTTAATATTATCCTTTGGCTATCAGTAAATATAACATAAAAAAATAAAAAGTAAAACAATAAATAGGTGATATTTTATTTATGTGCGTTGTTAACAATATTACATTTATTTGGTTTGGATGTAGAAACTAACAATTTCACGCTATCCAACATATTATGGTAGGAGGGCAAATATATTGCTATAATTCGTATGGAGGTTTTATGCTTTTTAATAATTTATTCTCAGGTAGGGGTGGTTGCAATTCTTGTTTTGCACAACCTACTTGTGAACCTTTCTGTGGACCAGTGTTTTCTTCTGGCCCAACGGGAGCAACAGGCCCAGCTGGTCCAACCGGCCCAACTGGACCAACCGGACCAAGTGGTGGACCAACCGGACCAACCGGTCCAACCGGAGCCACTGGTCCAACAGGCGCTATTGGATTAACCGGCTTAACAGGCGCTACCGGACCAACCGGTCCAACAGGAGCCACTGGTCCAACAGGCACTATTGGATTAACCGGCTTAACAGGAGCTACCGGACCTACCGGTCCAACAGGTGCTATCGGACTAACTGGATTAACGGGTCCAACTGGAGCAACCGGTCCTATAGGATTAACTGGATTAACGGGTCCAACGGGAGCCACCGGACCTACCGGTCCAACCGGCCCAACTGGTTTGACGGGTCCAACTGGAGCAACCGGTCCTATAGGATTAACTGGATTAACGGGTGCTACTGGTCCAACTGGTCCAACAGGAGCCACTGGATTGACAGGCGCAACAGGTGCTACTGGTCCAACTGGTGCTATCGGACTAACTGGATTAACGGGTCCAACGGGAGCCACCGGACCTACCGGCGCAACAGGTCCTACTGGTCCAACTGGTGCTATAGGATTAACTGGATTAACGGGTGCTACTGGTCCAACTGGTCCAACAGGAGC
>CAYJCC010000030.1:6308-7466 GCA_964368655.1 uncultured Lachnospiraceae bacterium
CACTGGATTGACAGGTGCAACAGGCCCAACTGGAGCAACGGGGGTTACAAGTTTAGACAGTACTCTTGTTGATAATGATGGGTTGCAAACTGTAGCAGCAAACGCACTTGTTGATTTAGGAGAAACTATCAATAATACGGGGACATCTCTCATATTCACTGCACCAGACACAGTGACTCTTGCACCGGGCACTTACTTTATACTCTTTAACACACTTGTTTCAAACAGTACAACACCTGGAGATGTGGGTGCTTCATTATTAGTAAATGGAGTTGTTGTAAACAACGCTGCAGAATATGTTCCAGCAACTACAACTCAAACCCAAGTGGCTTTGATGCACAATTTAACTGTTACGGAGACGACTCCTATATCAGTGCGAAATGCGTCAACTGTACCAAATATATATCATGATACTAGTCTGTCTATTATAAAATTGGCATAGATGAACATCTGGTTAAAAGAAGGACAAAAGAGTCCTTCTTTTTTTATAATTGTCATATATTAAAATTTACGAATAGATATTTATAGTGGACAAAAACGGCTAAAATGTTGTATACTTACAAAGTGAAGATGTCGTTCACGAGATTATTTATTTGTGCTATGAAGGAGAAGACATGATAGCTAGTAAGAGAGAATATGACGTTGCAATTATTGGTGGTGGAATAGGTGGACTTATGACTGCTTATGAAATCACAAACAACAGGCCAGACTTAAAAATTATTTTATTTGAGAGTGGGAAAACATTAAAAGATAGGGCATGTCCTATAGTTACGGGAAAAGTTGAACAATGTATAGGCTGTACGCCTTGCTCAATCATGCGAGGAATAGCCGGAGCAGGGGCTTTTTCAGATGGTAAATATAACATAACTACCGAATTTGGTGGTTGGTTAAGGGATTTCGTTGGTGATAAAGTTACCATGGAATATATTAGACGTTGTAGCAATATTTTAGAAGAATTTGGTGCAACAAAAGATTTATACATGCCAAACGATGACTTGAAATTAGAGTGTATAAAACACGATTTACATATGTTACAAGCCGAAGTTAAACACCTTGGCACTGATGAAAACTATAAAACAATGATGAACTTGTTTAACTTTATTGACCAACACACAGAAGTTCATTCTTTGACTAATGTGTATGACGTTAATACTTAAA
>CAYJCC010000031.1:0-7350 GCA_964368655.1 uncultured Lachnospiraceae bacterium
TCTTTATTTTTTCTCAGAAATAGCAGTTAATGCTCTCGCGAATGATGACATTGGTGCTTGTAACATACCAAGTAACATAGCGATAAGAACATCTTTTGATGGAAGTTTTGCCAATTCAATAACTTTTTCTTTAGAAATAACTTCTCCGTTAACGATACCGAATTTGAAGTCCATCTTATTAAAATCTGTCATTGCATCTTGAAATAATTTTGCAGGTGCTGTTTCGTCTTTACTAAACAATACAGATGTTGTGCCTTCGAATAATTTTGGGTCGTATCCTTTGATGCCCATTTCTTCGAGAGCTTTCATCATGAGTCTGTTCTTATAAACTTTGTATTGAACATTGTTTTCTCTCAATGTCTTACGAAGTTTAGTGTCTTCAGCAACTGTTATCCCGCGATAATCAACAAAGATAATTGAATTTGAAGATTTGAAACCATCGATAATCTCGCTAACAATCTTCTTTTTTGCCTCTAAATTTGCACTCATTCTATTCCTCCTTGTTAAATTTTCAAAAAATCCTCAACGCCAAATAAGCGTTAAGGATTAAAAATTCATTAACTACTTACCTCGGCAAGCTAACTTTAAGGTGTTGCCCACTTGCTGTCTTTGGCTGTAAAGATTTATTAAATTGTAAGTGTATTATATATTATATATCAATATATGTCAACTATTTTTTTAGTTCATTTTGGTTTCAACTTTGATTCCAGGTCCCATTGTGCTAGAAACTGTTAAGCCTTTAATGTATGTTCCCTTTGCTGCAGCTGGTTTAGCTTTGATGATAGCGTCCATAAGAACTCTATAGTTTTCTTCAAGCTTTTGAGCTCCAAATGAAGCCTTTCCGATTACAACGTGAACGTTGTTACCTTTGTCAAGTCTGTATTCAACTTTACCTGCTTTAATTTCGCGAATAGCTTTTGCAACGTCTGTTGTAACAGTTCCACTTTTTGGGTTAGGCATAAGTCCTTTAGGTCCAAGAACCTTTGCGATTCTTCCGATTACTGGCATCATATCTGGTGTAGTAACACATACGTCAAATCCAAACCAGTTTTCTGTTTGAATTTTAGCAATCATGTCTTCTGCTCCAACAAAATCTGCTCCAGCAGCCTTTGCCTTTTCTACGTTTTCGCCTCTTGTAATAACAAGAACCTTAACTTCTCTACCAGTTCCGTTTGGAAGTACTACTACTCCACGAACTTGTTGGTCAGCGTTTCTTCCGTCAACGCCAAGACGAACGTGCAATTCAATAGATTCATCGAATTTAGCACTTGCTGTCTTTGTTGCGAGGTCAAGAGCCTCGATAACTGGGTATTGTTTACCCTTTTCGACTAATGTTGCACTTTGTGCATATCTTTTTCCTGTTTTCATTTTTTCTCCTTGTGGTTTAGCGGACGGGCTAATATTTCCCATTCTCCCACTTATTCTACGATTGTAACGCCCATGCTTCTAGCTGAACCTTCAATCATGCTCATAGCACTCTCGATTGAACTAGCATTTAAGTCAGGCATTTTCAAAGTTGCGATTTCTCTTACTTGTGCTTTTGTAAGTTGAGCAACTTTTTCTTTCTTTGAGTTTTTAGCACCTGATTCGATTCCTACAGCTTTTTTGATAAGAACTGCTGCTGGTGGTGTTTTAAGCTCAAATGTGAAAGACCTATCAGCATAGATTGTAACAACAACTGGAATAATCAATCCAGCTTGAGCGGCTGTCCTGTCGTTGAAATCTTTGGTAAATCCTGGAATATTGATTCCATGAGGTCCAAGAGATGATCCAACTGGAGGGCCTGCTGTTGCTTTTCCTGCTGGTAATTGCAATTTAACTATCGCGTTTACTTTCTTTTTATTATCTGCCATATTTTCCTCCTGCCATCTTTGGCAATGTGTGGTATAAACAAAATGCATACAAAATTTACATTTCTCCCACTCTATTTACAAGGGTCTCCCCTGATAAACCTTAGTCTATCTTTCTAACCTGTCCGATATTGAAATCTACTGGAGTTTCTCTACCAAACATTTCTACCATAACTCTGCACTTTTCTGCACTTGCATCTACAGAGATAACTGTTCCGACAAAACCATTCAAAGGTCCTTCAAGAACTTCAACCTTGTCATTTGCTTCAAAGTTTACACTTAATACAGCAACTTTTTCAAGTCTCATCTTTCTGATTTCTTCTGAAGTCAATGGAAGAGGTCTTCCTTTTGGTCCTACGAAACCAGTAATTCCACGAGTTCTTGTAATTGCATGCCAAATATCGTCTTCATAAGCAATTTTTGCAAGTATATAACCAGGCATTACTTTCTTTGATACAACTTTTCTCTTTCCATTTTTTTCTTCAATAACGTCTTCCATAGGGATAACGATATCAAAGATACGGTTGTGTAAGTCATATTTGTCTTTTACTATTTCCAAGTTCTCTTTAGCAACGTTTTCATATCCTGAATATGTGTGTAGCGCATACCATGCTGCTTCCAACCCTTCTGGTACTGTTGTATCTGGGGTGGTTTCTTCAGGTTGAGTATCTACAGTACTATTTTCTACTGCTTCAGCTACAACTTCCATTGCTTCCAAGTTTTCTTCTTGTATCTCTTTTTCCATCAACAAAGTAGGGATATTTCCCAACCTCCATAATTATTTTTATCCGATTGAATTAGCAAGTAAGGTATAGAGCAAACTTGCAAGTCTATCAATTCCGAAAAGAACTAAAGTGAACAATGCAACAACTCCAATAACAATACCGGTTTGTTTACATACCTTTCTGAATGTAGGCCATGAAACTTTCTTAAGCTCACTACCTATTTCCTTGATTCCCTTCTTGATACGGCTTGGCTTTTTCTCTTTCTTCGCTTTTTTATTTACAGTCTTCTTGTCGTCAGTCTTTTTGTCTTCTGCCTTTTCTACAACTGGAGCAACTTCTTTTTTACTCTTCTTTGCAACAGGCTGTTCTTCGACAACAGAATCAGCAGAAATTTCTTCAACAACTGCTTCTTCTTTAACTTCCTCTTCCTTCTTTACTGCATCTTTTTTAGGTTGTGGAACAAAGTTGTAACTGTTTTTACTTTTCTTCTTTTTATTAGCCATATTAGCTCCTTTTTATTACTTTGTTTCCTTGTGTAGAGTTTCTTTCTTACAGAACTTGCAGTACTTTTTAAGTTCTATTCTGTTTGGGTCATTTTTCTTATTCTTCATAGTAGAATAGTTTCTTCTTTTGCATTCTGTACATGCTAATGTGATAATCTCTCTCATACCTAACTCCTTAACTTTTACTCGCTTGAATTCCGGAATATCTTTTCCGTAAAAAAATAAGGTTTGCACCCTACTCTTTATTAAACGATTAGATTATACACTACTACCCTTTTAATTGCAAGTGTCTTTTGCAGAAAAATATATATTTTTACACTATATTTTTTTATAAATAAGGTATTTACAAATTTTTATATTCATGGTATAATCATTCTGTAAATAAATACATGGAGGTCACGTTATGTCATCTGTAGATTCAAGACTTAGACTTTTAGTTAACCCAGGGTCAATAAATTATTATGGAGCCGGTAATAATGCTTCAAACTATGACGAACTTTTGGATTTAACAAACAAAGCAGAAAATGAATGGTTACCTGCTTTAAGAAATTTACTTGGAAGCGATGAAAAAGCAAAAGCAATCGCTAACCTTTTACACAAGCAGTTTTCAAATGGAGCCAACTTCGGTTATTATTGTGGTGGAAGATTAGACGTTGAAGCAATAGACAAATATATAAAAGACGCTTGTGCAAATGGTGGATTTAAGATGAACAATGGTTCAAGAACATTGGAGTTCAATAAAACTGAATTTGCTAGCGATTTAGGAGCCGCATTAAACCAATTAAATCTCACTGGGGTTATCGCTTACTCTATTGATACCATAAATACATCATTAGATGCTGATAAAACAAATAAATTAAAATACATAAGAGACCTTGAAGTAGGATATTATGCATTACGTGATCATGTTTTGAACGATATAATAGACCCAGCCGATTCAATACAAGTAAAATTTGGTTCATGGATTTCGAAAACTCAACTTTTAGCTAATTATATTTCAGAAGGAAAACTTCCTAAAGTAGTAGTAAACAACATGAAAGAAGTTGACGCTAATTATAATAAAAATGAACCAATACACAGAGCATTAAAGAGACTATATGGAGCATATTTTAATAATAATTTCACTGGACCAATTGAAAAAACGAACGAATCTCCACTTAAAAGTGATGCAGATATGGACAGAAGAGCAGCTATTGTTGTAGAACAATTCAAAGATGACATGGCAGAATTCCTTAGAGTAAGGACAAGCTATATTGACTCTACCATGAATGCATATGCAAGTTCTCATAAGCCAAAAAGATAATAAATAAAAAACACTAGGAAAGTTCCTAGTGTTTTTTTGTCTTATATTACAATTTTGCTTAACCCCTCAACGAAAGACCAGTTGTTGGTGGCGACGTTGACGAAGAACCATTTGATGCTCCCTGCTTTTTTCCTTCGGGTAGTGTTCCAAGGAATCCTCCATCAACAGCATTGCTGTCATTGATAACACTCTTAACTTTTTCATTTGTTACTGTAGAAGGCCCTACTTCTGACGCATCAGCCGCTGCTTTAAGGGTTTTCGCTGCGTTCGCCGCAGCTATCCTTTTTGCCTCAGCCTCGGCTGATTTTTTTTCTGCACTGTTTGCATCTGTTGGATTATTTTGTTTCTTATTTTTTCTTTCAACTTCAACAAATTTTAATTTTGTTGCGTTACGTTCAACTTCGCTAAACAACTCACTAAATGATTTGCTTTCTTTCTTAACCTCTTCTTTTACGATTGGTTTGATCTCAGCTTGTTGTTGTGCATCTGGACTCTTATCAATAACCTTTGCAGATTCATTTTGCTTTGTCTTATCTGCTTTGATTTGTTGACTGTCTTGCGCTGTTTTCTCGAGCACTTCTTTTTTGTTTCTTGGATAAGCTTTTTCAGCATCTAAAACAGCTGTCTTTTCTATTGTACCTGCTTGGAGAATAAATGCTCTCAAGAAAGGTAAAATAGTGTTACGATATTCCTCTTCATACTTCTTGTTCACTGGAGATATACCGAAATACCACTCCATAACCTTATCTAATAACTCGTTAAGAGTTTTGTATTGCATTCCTGAATCGTTCTGTAAGAAGAACTGTTCAATCTTGGACTTTTCGAGGTCAAACTCTCTTAAAATCTCTTGCATGAATGGGTTGTCAAGTTTTTTAATAACTTCCATTCTCTTATTGAAATATTCTTCATATAGAGAATTATACTCACTGTATGAGATAGCCCCTAAAATCTTATTCAAGTCTTTCTTTGCTTGGATAAAAATTTGTTCATCTAATTTGTCTGCTTCGTAAGTGTCTCCCTCTCCCATGTTAAGAATAACATTAAAGGCTCTGGAAGCATCGTCTACGAAGGTTGAAGATATCCCTGCTCTATATATACCAATTGGTGTCTTAATTGTGTTCTGCACGTATCCGTTAACTTTTTTAACTGGTTCAAGAAGACTTAAAGTTGCAGAACCAACCTGCCCTTTTGTATTTTTCTTGAATATTATTTCAAACAAAAGCTCTCCAACTAACTTACTCTGTGATACACAGTATACAGCATTGTTGAATGCATTTCTTTTATATTTTCTTATGTTTACAAGTTCGGCAATAATCGCCTGGCTTATCATGTATTTACCTTCGGCGTTATATTCTCCTAAAAGATTGCTTTTTAACACATCAACTTTTTCTGTAACAAATCCGTCTTGTGTTGTTTCTCTCTCTAAAGCCATACCTTCCCTCCATATACTGGATATAGTATAACAGATTTCTGCCCTTATTTCAAGTTATCCAGCCCATAAATATAAAAATATTATACCTAAAATTTATAGTAAAATCAACCCTCTTTTGAGTTATATATTCCATAATTTTATAAAATTTATCTCTATCATCTTTTGGCAATATCTTGCGCCACAATTCGCATAAATTCAAAGGCATAAATAAAACATAATGTATGGAAATTTCAGTACAATATGTAAACAAAAGTTTATACAACAAAAAAAATCAGACTTTGCATAGTACTTGCAAAGTCTGATTTTAAGCCATTTTATTGGTTTTTACTACTCGAGCATTATTTTAATTTCTTTAATATTCGCAAGAGTTAAATCTTCAGAATTCAACTCTTCATAAGCATCTTGAAAAGCTTTCTTGATGTCGTCTGAAAGAGTTTCGTCTCTAAAAGCAATATCTCTCATTTTCGCAGCAAGATTTACAACCTGCTGTTTGCTGGTGCAATCTAATGATTTGATAACAGCCTCGATAATCTCGAACTTATACATACTTTTATTCTGTGCCATATTTCCTCCTGTGAATTTCTGAAATTAAGGTTGTTTATTATTTACCACCAAGCCTGACAGGTATTCCGTATAAGGTCTCTCTGGTTTCTCTTTCAAGTAAAGTTGTGAACTCTTCATTCCCTGCTGTCATTTGATCTGTTACCGTGTTACAACCTTTTCTCATTTGCTCTCTGTTCTTCTTCTGCTCTGGTGTAAGTTTATCTTCTTGGACTGGAGGGGTCATTGTTCCAGGAGAGAAACCATCAACTGCTCTTGGATCCATTCCTCTGATAGTAGTTTCAGCGGCTTTTGTTGTTGCTTCTGACACTTGTGCTTTACCATCTCTGACCTCAACAGCATTACCCAAAACTTTTCCTACTGTAGATTTTGGTTCTCTTGTAGCCTCTGCCAACAATGCTTCTCTGTTTTTCTTTGTATCTTCAATCTCTGCTTCAGTTGGAGTTCCGTCTTCCGCTTTTGGTTTAACAAAACATCCTTCCATCTTTTCTAAAGTAGTTTCTATCTCTCCCAAATTTTCTTCCAATGCTTTAGCTCTAGCCGTGTCTCCTGACTTTTTATACATTTCAATATATGCTATTGTTACAAGTCTTTCTTCCATTAAACTATGGTACATAAGTGTGAATGAAACATCTTCAACAACTGCAGGTTCTTGTGCTAATTTTTCTGAACTAGTTTCGTGAATCTTATCTTTGCTCATATTACAAGTTCCAGTTGCTGGCTTTACTTGATGTTCTACTGCTTCAGTTGCAGCTTTCGCACTCTTCTTATTAGCACGTGCAAGTTCCGTTTCAGCTCTTTCTCTTGTAATCATCGCTTGTAATGCCGCTCTAGCACGAACAAACTCTTTTGCTGCATCAGTTGGTTTACCATACATTGCTAAAGCAAGCGCATCGTGCCCCATTCCTCTTTGAATCTTTTCCACTGACTTTTTAGGTGAAGCTTTTGCAGGTTCTCCTTCAGAAGGAGCTCCTCC
>CAYJCC010000032.1:0-7205 GCA_964368655.1 uncultured Lachnospiraceae bacterium
GGCTAAAACATTATAACACGACAACCAGTCCTAAATACACTATACCACCAATTAAAGCCGTTATTCCAAGCGATAACCATACCGACGCATTTGCCAAAGCGATTCTAACAATATACATGACCCCTCCCATTGCTGCCGAGCAAAACACCGGAGAAATCAACATTCTCTGAATACTAAACTGTAACGGGATATATTTTCTCACGAAATAAAGGTTTATTATGGTAGCAACAAGTAGGAAAACCATATTTGCTAAAACCTGTCCAAATATGTTTATTGTTGGGTTATTTACCAAAACAACAACTAAAACAAGGCGAAAAACCAAGGCAATGGAAAGGCTTAACACTGGCAGCATCGGTTTGTTTATACTTTGTAACATGCTTGTAAACGTCTGCACAAAGGCATAGTATATGATACTGACGCTTGATATCATAAGTAACTTGTAGGCGTAGTCGAATTCATTGATAACCACGTCGCCCAGTCCTTTTCTGTACAATATGGAAATAATATCCGGAGAAAGTACGAGAAAGACCACAAAACACGGTAGTGCTATCAACCAAGTAAGTTTTATGTAAAGTGAGCACCGAAAACTTATCTCTTTCATATTATTTTCACTATACAATCTACTTATATTTGGAAGAATGGCTGTTGCCAATGATACTATGACAATTACCGGCAAGCTTATCAAGTTGTTAACAATTCCGTTGCT
Organism: uncultured Lachnospiraceae bacterium; assembly: GCA_964368655.1. Classification (GTDB taxonomy): domain Bacteria; phylum Bacillota; class Clostridia; order Christensenellales; family UBA1242; genus CAYJAP01. Next base: position 707 of record CAYJCC010000032.1, read on the forward strand.
TATACCATAGAGGCTTGTTGCTGCCGTATTAGAAAATCCACTTCCCGTCAAAATATTGATTACCATGAGGCTATCTAAAAATGCCGTGATTGGTACAATAAGACTGCTCAAAGTAGTTGCCGTTGAATACTTGAACAATTTAACAAAGGCATCTTTGAATGGAAAAGCATAATCTTGGTCGTTATTATACTCGTTAAAAGTGTGTTGGTTTTTCTTTCTGAACCAGAGATAGTTAATACCTATCTGCACCAAAGCAAAAAACTCTGAAATGGTAACGCCTAACACTGCTCCACAAACTCCATACACCACACCCATTGGCAAGAACATGTTTGTTAGTACCAACCCACTGACGAGTTTTACAATCTGTTCAAAGATATTTGATACAGAGGTCGGAACCATGTTCTCCAGTCCTTGAAAGTATGCTCTAAACACAGCAATAACAGATGCAAAGACAATCCCCGGGGCTATTGCTATATACCCCAGCCATGCATTAACGTTTCCTTGGACACCACTTATCCATCTACTGCAGCCACACATTACAACAGCAAATAGCACTCCCAAAACTGTGACGTAAAGCAGTCCAGCATATAGTATTTTGAGTTCGTTCTTTCTACATACATTTTTGCCCCGTTCTTCTGCGACCAGTTTGCTTACGCCCACACTGACACCACTGCTGACCAAAACCAGCAATAGGGAATATAGAGGGAATATCAGATAATATATTCCCATTCCGTTAGTTCCAAGAATATTAGTGAGGGGTATTTTATAAAAAGCACCTATTATTTTAGCAACAATACCACCTGCTGCTAAAATAAAGGCACCGAAAATAAATGAATACTTTTTCATATATTTATCTGCCTCGCAAGAAAGTTAGAAAATGCTTTTAGTACATTCACTTCAGATACGGACAGTTCTCCCTCTTTTTTCATTGCTATCAGTCCACCATATAAATCCCCTTGAGAGATTATTGGCACAATTATTTGTGAAGAAAAAGATATTTCTTCCCCGATTATAGAGAACATATTCGAGTTATCTTCTTTGTTCACTATAACATTTTTTCTTTGAGACAATGTGTCTATAATTTCTTGAGATATTTTTTTGTCAAGATATGATTTTCCAATATTTGAAACGGCAATTATTTTTTCCATATCACATACCATTGTGATAGTTTCCAAGGTATCACCAATAGATTGGCAAACGTCTTCGGCATATTCCTTCAATTCAAATACTGGCGAATATTTTTTCAATAAAATTTCGCCATTTTGATTGGTAAATATTTCAACTGGACTGCCCTCTTTCAGTCCTTCAATTTTTCGTATTTCTTTAGGAATAACTATTCTTCCCAACTCGTCTATCTTTCTAACTATTCCAATATCTTTCATGTCACACTCCTTTTTCTTTCTAAATACATTTTTTGTAGGTGTGACAAATTTATACAACTTTTTCCATTTTTTAACAAAAAAAGCACGTATCACTACGTGCTTCATTTTATTATTTGATTTTACTTTTTAATTGCTTCTTTCTTTACTACTGTCTTTTTAGCAGCAGGTTTCTTTGCAGGAGCTTTTGTTGCTGGTTTATCAGCAACTTTTGCTACAGGCTTTTTTGCAGCTGGTTTTTTCTCTGCTGGTTTCTTTGCAGGTGCCTCAGCTGGTTTTTCCTCTGCTGGCTTTTCTTCAACTACGACTTCTGTCTTTGTTGCTTCTTTCTCAACTGTTTTAGCAGCTCTTGCTTTCTTTGCTTCTCTATATGCAATTACTTCTTCATAGAACAAGTAGTTTGCTGAATATAAGAACATTGTGCATAAAGATGTTAATAAGATAAATCCGATTGCAAGAATAATGTAAAAGATAACTGCTAACCAGAGAATATCACATAATGCCCAAACCAAGAATGCTAATGCGCCACAACATAGAGCAATGATTATATAGTAAATATAGAATATTACCTTGTATGCAAACATGTTTGTTTTATTTCCATTCATGTTCTTTGCACAGTTTTCCATTGAACCAAATACTGTTGTGATTTTGTCTTCGTTTAAGAAATAGAAACTCATGGAATAGAATGATGCGAAAATCATTCCTGGAACAATCAACAATGCTGAACCAAGTATCATTCCTCCAGCAAGTAGAATACCCAAGAAGATAGATGCCATGATATCGCCCTTTCCTCTAAAGATAACATCGTACTTTGGATTTTCTCCGTCCAACAAAAGTTTCATAAAGTTAATATATCCTGGTGTTAAGAATCCAAATAGGATAATCCCGATTGCCCATCCAGCATAAGGAATTGCGCAAAAACCTAAAATAGGTAACAAATAGAAAAATGCACCTAAAAACGCTTTGCTTTTCTTTCCTGCTAACTTGAAACCGGCTGACCCAATTAAGTCTAAACTATTTTTACTCATAATAGAACCCCCATATTTTAGTTATATTATACACAATAAATCTTTATAAATCAAACAAAAAACGGTATGTTTTCCAATTTTACTTATAAGCAATTTATACACTCTGCCAATCCACTTTCAAAACTATCCACTTTTACTGTTGGATAATCTTCGTAAGCACGACATTCGTTTGTATTTACACCACTTCCAAAGTTAGAAACATCTCCTATCGCTAATTGATACACAAATAAACCAACATTTGTGCTTGATGAGAGGTTGCTGATGATAGAACTTGAACACTTGTTTATCTGTATGTTAGTGTTTCTGTGTATGAGCATAAATCCACCGATTTTAGCACTATCGATTCCTTCTAAAATACTTATTGATGCAGAACAGTTTATTATAGAACAAGATACTTCTGCGCTAGAATCTTGGTAGATAAACCCTGCAATTTTACAGTTGTTTTGTGATGGAATACTTATTTCATATGCTTGTACGGTACAGTCGGTGATTCTTCCACCATTCATGTCGATAAGAAAACCTGCTGTCGTAGAGAATCCAGAGCAAGAACCCATTACTTTGGTACTAGAAATAGTCCCAGTATTTTTATTGACTGCACCAGACCATGCCGCACCAGTTTGAGTAGTTGTCACGTCTAAATCAGAATTACAACCATCAATTACGCCATTATTCAAGAAAGCAAGTGCAGAAAATTTTCCGGAAACTAAATCACATTGTAAAGAACCAGATAAATAAACGTCTTCAAGTTTATTTTCGTTTGTATTGCAAACAACACCTTGACTGTCTGCTGACAAACTACCCGTCATCTCAATCTTCACATTTTTAATTGTTCCGTTGTTTGTTCCAATGAATGTGGTTTTTAGATTTTTAATGGAATATCCAGCACCATCTAGAGTTCCAGAATATGACGAAATAGTTGAGTAATTATTTGGAAGACTAACATCTTGCGTCAAGGTTATGGACTTGTTACCTTCCAATGCTGCAATCAAATCTTCTACGGTTACCGAAGGAACAACTCTTTCAACTGTCAATGTATAAGTATCGACAACAATTCCATCTACTAAAACAGAAATCGTTGCAGTTCCGACCCTAAGCCCCGTTACCACTCCATTATTATTAACAGTGGCAACTGCCGTATCACTTGATGAATATGTTATAACACTTGTATGTGTAACTGGCAAAATTGTAGCAGTATAAGTCGCAGTCGTTACGGTGTTTAAGTCCAAAGAATAAGAATCTGCACCAAAACTAGCAGAAGTTACAGGGATTACTATATTGAACGAGAATACTGTTTCACTGAACACGCCATAGGCAGATTCATATCTAGCCATGATTTTACAATTTCCTGCAGAGTTCCCGACCACAAAACCACCATCGTTTGTTACAGAGATTTTATCGTTATCAGTGCTGTATGCAACAGCAACATTTGCATTTGAAGGCGTTATCACTAAATTCAAAGAACTATTGGTTTTCGTTGAAATGTTATTTATCTCTGATGAACTATAAGTTGTCGAAATGCTCTCAATAAATATTTTATTTGTAATGATTAAGTTGTATTCGTCCATCTTTATGCCGTTCTTATAAACAGATATCTCACAATTTCCATTCGTTATCCCTTCAGCAATTGTAACCAACCCGTTATTGTCAACTGTGGCTACTTCGGTGTTGCTACTTGCAAAAGTTACGATATCGTTATAGCCACTGCTTGGAGTTATCACTGGAGACAATGTGAATGTTCTGTTATCTGTTTCGTTTACGTTAAACACATAATTATCTCTATCAAACTCAAGTTTTGTAATTGAAACGTACTCTATAACCGTCAGATTTATAGTAATTACCATTTCTGAATCATATTGTGTTGTGACAATGATTTGTTCTGTGCCAACAGAAATAGCATTTAACACAATTGACCCTCTAAACTCTCCTGCTGTTTGGCTAAATATTGTACTTGTATCTCCATTCTTATATGCAAACTCAAAATAATCATACGCATCCATTCCAGATACGATGGCGTCAAAGAATATCTCAATTCGACTACCATTTGTTATTTTAATATTTTCTACTCTAGTTGCTGAATGTTCAATAAATAATCCCGAAGTTGGACCAGCTTCTACCTTGTCCAATTCCATATCTTTTACGTAATTATGTACGGTAATTGTAATATCTTTTTCTACACTACCACAAGAAATTGTGATGGTACAACTACCAACTCCCACGGCTGTTATCTTTCCATTTACATAAGAAGCGATTGTGGAGTCCGAGCTTTGAACAACAAGTTGATTGTTGTATGCGTATGCTGGAATTACTTGTGGTAAAAGGCTTATATTTGAAGGATAATTAGAACTTGTACTTTCCAAATATAAATCTATACTTGTTGGCATAGTTGAACCGTTGTTTTTAATATCAGTCGCAGATACTTCCGATACATTAAATGGAATTTCAAACGTTCTTTCTAAATCATCTGTACTCACAACTGTTATTTTAGAATTTCCAATCTTCTTTGCAATAACGTTTCCTGTTTGACTGGAATATTCAATTACCCCGTTGTTTGAAGAAACTTCTACAGTATACCCTGCACCAAACACGTCTGTACCATCATGAGTTATTACCAATCTTCCGATATATGGAATTTCGGAAACTTGAGAAAGGTCTGCAACTTTGTTATTGTCTATCAACGAAAGATTATAAACACCTTCAGTTTTTTCCAACTCTTCTTCGTTTACTAAAAATGATATTTGAGGATTTTTCATAACATTGTAAGCGTGTATGGATATAGGTGTTGCAGACACAATGGATTTATCTCCGGCCTTGTTTGTATAATTTGCCCTGAATACATAGTCTCCAGTGCGATAAAATACAATTTTATATGAAATAACATTATTGTTTGCATTTGTGGTTTTTGTAACTTTCATATCGGCAGATGTTTTCAATGGCGCGTTATTTACACTCACAATATCATCAAGTATTTCTTCGTCACCAGTAACCGTCAAGATATATTCTAAAGAGTTGTCAACAAACGCTCTAGTTTTTGCTTCTCCATTTAACTTGAAAGACATATCCAACCTACTAACATTTTCTACAACGTGAACATTTACAGTTCTTTTGGCCGTTTCTGTTTTAGATATTGGATAAATTATTTCAATAGTTGTGGAGCCAACTTTCTTGGCATAATAATTCCTGCCATTCATTTCTATTATTTCTTCATCTTTAGACTCAACCGTATATTCCATGTTGAACGTGTTTGGAAGAATAGAAAAATCAATTGTACCCGTTCCAACTTCAACATAAATAGTATCCTCGGCTATCTCTACACCGGTGCCATATATGTGGTTGGTAACAACAACTTCAAAAGATTTGGACTTGCTTGTATACGTGTCCGTACAAGTTACAGTTGTTCTTCCTTCTGCCAAGGCTTTAACGTAGATTCCGTTATATTGAACTATTCCATCTTCAGAATATGTTATCTCTATATTTTTAGAACAAACAGATGGCGTAACATTTAATCTGTTTAGCACGTCTGCGTCTCCTAGATTCATACTTATGCTTTCTAAATCCACAGACAATTCACTAACATAAATTGGACGTGGAAGAACCGTGACGGTTACCGTCTTCGACATGTTAGTTGAATTGCTCAAAGGCACGGTAATTGTAATTACTACAGAACCTTCTGCCAAACAAGATACCATCTTGGTTTCATCATCATAAGAAAGAATATTTTTATTGTTTATAGTCACTGTTGGTTTCACGGTGGCTGAACTTGGAGAAATAGTAAAGACATTATTGCCCAAAATAAAAGTATCTCCAACGTAACAAGTTTTGGCTGTGTTGAACATATTTATATTTGTTGCATAGACCTCACTGTCTTTGTCCAAAGTATTTCCAGTAGTCGCACCATCGCAAGAAACTAAAAGCATGGCGAATAACACCATGGTAATGGTTAGTATAAACTTTTTCATAAAATGTCTCCAAAGAAATGTATTTTTTAGCACACAAATGGGTGCCATAACTTTCCTTTATCAGATTATCATTTTTCGACATTTCTTGTCAAATTTCTACATGACAATTTGGTAAATTTTTCCATATTTATAATAT
>CAYJCC010000033.1:0-6973 GCA_964368655.1 uncultured Lachnospiraceae bacterium
GAGATAAAGAATATGGAAAAATCAAAAGTATATTTTACAAGTAAAGTGTCAGATGATAGCTTGGTAAAAATGTATGAGGCGTTGGGGGTAAAGTTGCCGGGCAAGGTTGCAGTGAAAGTTCATTCTGGAGAGCCGGGTGGACACAACTTTATTTCACCAAAAATGATGAAAAAGCTTGTAAATAAAGTAGATGGAACAATAGTCGAATGTAATACAGCATATCGTGGAAAACGTTTTGAGACAAAAGACCATGAAAAGGCAATAAAGGACCATGGGTTTACCGATATTGCTAAAGTTGATATCATGGACAGTGAAGGAGATGAAAAATTACCTCTAGAAAACGAAAAACATTTGAAATATAATTTGGTAGGCTCCCACTTAAAAAACTATGATTCTATGTTGGTATTATCGCATTTTAAGGGACATCAGATGGGTGGTTTCGGTGGAGCGTTAAAGAACATTTCTATCGGAGTTGCCTCAAGAGCTGGAAAGGCATATATTCATAGTGCCGGAAAAACTCAAGATCCAGACGCAATGTGGAATATGTTGCCTGCACAAAATGATTTCTTGGAGTCCATGGCAGAATCGTCAAAAACGATTGTCAACAGATTTGGTAAGAATATAGTGTTTATAAACTGCATGATAAATCTATCCATAGATTGCGATTGCAATGCGCACCCAGAAGAGCCATGTATGGCAGATATCGGAATACTGTCATCGTTAGACCCAGTAGCATTGGATAGGGCTTGCTTGGACCTTATACACGCCTCAAAAGATAAGGGCAGAGACCATTTCTTGGAAAGAGTGTCTGGCATGAATGGAGAGCACACGGTGGACTATGCGGCAGAGATTGGAGTTGGAACAAAATCTTACGAATTGATAAATATTGATTAAAAGACAAGATTACTTTTCGGATAAATAATGTTAAAAGAAAACAGAGCAAAAAGGCTCTGTTTTTTATTTTTATATTCTCTTTTATACGTTTTTTTCTTTGACAAAAATAGCTAAAAAGGATACCATATGTAATATGATAAACAGTATTATGGGACAAGTGGAATTACAATATTACAACTGGGTGCATATCCTAGCCTTTTTTTATCCGATAATATTGGTTATTTCTTTATATTTTCTTTTGAGAAATAAGAGCGACGGAACAAAAAAAATGGACACTATTCGCCTTTGCAGTTTTTAATATTTTGTTGTACACGGTATACAAAGTTGTAATGTCTATGACATACGATAAGTTTGTTTTATTGAACGAACTTCCTCTTCATCTCTGCAACATAAATCTTATTTTGATACCTATTGCTATTTTAACAAATAACAGAGTTCTAAACTCTTTCATATATTTCATAGGGACAGTTGGTGCTGTTTCTGGAGTATTGTTCTTTGATTCATATTTCCTTGGGCAAGGTGGATTTACTTTTGTGGTTCAGATATTCTTTATCTACCATTCGATTTTATTCTCATTGTCTTTATTGCCAGTGCTATTAAAAAGATACACGCCACGCATGACGGACATATTTATAAGTTTGGCAATGCTATTTGGAATAGGTATCTTGTTACATCATGTTAATGCGTTGTTCAGATGGGCTGGTTGGTACGGCGAGGCTAACTATTTCTATACGTACGGAATGCCAGAGAACCTAGTTCTGGGACCTCTTAAAAGAGCCATCAACGTGAACCTTTGGTATATGATTCCATTAGTTCCAGTAATAGTTGGATTTAACTTCTTAATGTGGTTGCCGTTCAAAAAACATAAGGCCAGTAATAAAGGTGCAGTAATTAAAAAACCAACCGACAATGCTGGTAAAGTCGAAGTTTCTGACAGAAACTCGGATAAAAAAGACAAAATCACCGAAGAAACGAAAACAAAGAAAGTAAAAAAATCAGTACAAAAGAAATAAGAGAAAAATTTCCGAAAAGGGAAAAGGGGATTATAAAATGAAATTATTTTGTGCACTAGGTTTTGTATTGATTACAATAATAGGTTGTCTTTTGCACTTTGTTTATTCATGGAGTGGAGAAAAGAAGTGGGCAGCAGTTTTTGCTGCAGTAAATGAAAGTGTGTGGGAGCATTTGAAAATTGCTCTTATGCCAATGTTTGTATGGGCATTTATTGGTATATGGGTAATCAATGTAAACAACTATGCCCTTGGTGTGTTTGTTGCATTTATGACCATTATGATTTTTATTCCAACGTTCTTTTATTCGTATACAGCAATTACAAAAAGGGCAATATTGATAGTTGATATTATTTCGTTTGTTATTGCCATTGCTTTATCCACCTTGTTTGCCGCATTGATATTCAACACGGGGCAAGTTGCGCCAGTTTGGGATATTCTTGCAATAATTGGAAGTGTGATACTTGGCATATGTTTTGCGATCTTATCTTTCTTTCCACCACATTGGATAGTATTCAAAGACCCTATCACTGGCAAATATGGACTAGAGGGTCATTCCCATTCTCATGAACATAAAAAACATGACCATAAATAAAATCAATCTATCGAGCAAGTTTATTTTGACATTCTTGGTGTTCAATGGTATCATAAAGATGTACAAAAACATAATAAATACAGGAAAAGTATGATAAAAGAAGATAGTGCCATTCTTAATAAGGTTATATATAAGCGAAGCTTGACTGCACGAATAATATATTTTGCCTTACAAATTTTAACGGTAGCAACACTTATTGCTGTTATCGTTTATTATGCTAGAGGTGAAAGAGATATTGCTTCAAGCCCATTTATCATGCAAGTGGTAATGTGTTCTTTGGCGTTGATATTTTTCAATACCTTGTTGATACTTGAACGCATTTTTAAGTTTTTCATTCCAAATTATCTACTTATAGGCGCATCTGCATTTGTATTTGTAAACTGTATTTTGGGAAACGTGTTTCAGTTGTTTAATACACAGAACGGGGTATTTGATAAAATATTGCATGTTGCAACGGGGATTATATTTACATTGTTTGCGTTGTCCGTAGTCAATATGTTGAATAACTTGCCTAAAATAAGATGGAAAATGTCTCCATTCTTTGTTGTTATATTCTGTTTCTGTTTTTCTATGATGATAGCAGTTCTTTGGGAAATATTCGAATATATGTTAGACGTTATTCAGCCAAACCTTAATATGCAACGTTGGAAAGATTCGTTTGTTGGAGAAGTGGGGTCTTCGGGAAACTACTTGCTTACCGATCCGAAAGGCAGTGCAATAAACGACACTGTTTGGGATATGATTTGTAACGTAATTGGTTCTGTCGTTACCTGCGTATATTGTTATTTCAAGATTGACAAACATGGGGCAGGCTGGATAATTAAAAAATCCATATTGACACCAAAGCAACAAAAGATTTTGATTGATGAACAAAAGAAAATTTTACAAGCACAGCATGAGATTGTCCTCAATGAGGTAAAGCCGGAGTTGGAAAAGAAAGGTTGGTTTAGTAAAACATTCACAACAAAAAGAAAAGAAGAAGATAAATCAGTGAACGTTAAATCAACAACTAAAAAAGATGTAAAAGACACGACAAAAAAAGAACAAAATAAGAAACAGAAAAAATAAATTCTGTTTTTTATTTTTTAAGGAACTATTAAAATAAAAATATCATATAAAAACAGTGATATCGTTATTCATAATATAGTGTTTTTAATTGTGGAAACACACATAATATGGTATAATATCTTTAATTAAAAATAAAATAAGGAGGGTTCTAGGAATGTATCAAAAAGCAAAGCCATACTGCGCATATATCCTTGCCGGAGCACTTGGTATTTTGACATTTATTCTTTCTGCTTTTAGTGGAATAGTTAGTGTAACAAAATACGTTGGTCAAGACATGTTTGATAAATCTAGAAGTACAGAAACAACATATAAGTTTATGGACTTTTTAGACGGTTCGGGAGCATGGAACGCTGCAGGAGTTTTTGAAATTCTCCTTATAGTTATATCCGTAGCATTGATAACATTTGCAGTTTTTGGGATATTGAACAAGATGGGAAAAACAAAAATCTCTCTTGGTAAATTAGCAATCGAAGACTTGCTCATGTACATAACATTCGCATACACAATATTTGCGCTATGCCAAACAATTTGCGCTGGAGTATTTGTGGGAGATGTTGGAAGTTATACTAGCGAATATGTTAAGTCATATCTTACAGTTGGCGCAGGTCCATTATTGATGTTATTTGTTAGTGCTGCTTTAGCAACATATCAGATATTGACAAAATGGGTATTTAACAAGAAAGCACCTGCTGAAAAGAAGGCAGTAGCAAAAGTTGAACCTGCTACAGCAGAAGCAACACCAAAAACAGAAGTGGCACCAAAAACTACTACAAAGAAAGCAGCAGTAAAACCTGCAGCTAAAAAAGCACCTGCGAAGAAAGCACCTGCTAAAAAATCTGCAGCAAAAAAATAATAACAAAATAGCAAATAAAAAATCCGGACAAAAGTCTGGATTTTTTTATTGTTTTCTCAATCCTTTTGGATAATGATTTTTCAACTGCCCATCGACTGCCTTGTATCCACCAAGAGGATATCCGTCAACCATCATGACACCCCAACCATTTTTTATCGAGTCGTCATATGTAACGTCCCCAGTCAGATATTCATTTATTTGTCTTGACTCGCAAAGGTAGTTTGCTTTGTTTTTGAGATGGTCTCCAAAACAAGTAAACAGGGAGTGGTAAGGTTCGAATCTTTCTTTAATAATGCTACCAATTTGAACGCCACAAGATACTACTTTTAGACCTTTCAATTCTGGTATCCCATCTGGAACGATATACACGTTTTGATTAGCCATCTTAATATTAAGGTTTTTTAGATGAGTGTTTTTGTTGATGAACTCATCTATTATTTTTTGTTCGCGAAGAGTTGGAGATTTTAACGAAAAATTCTTGTTGTTTGATATGGCTGCTCCGTCTCTTTTTAACACTGCCATAAACTGTCCTTCTCCACGAGAAACGTGAGGATAAAAACGTCTGCATTTTTTCAAATCGTTGTTTCCATACAAAGCAATGCCGTCCACGGTTATATCTTTGATATTTTTATTGACGTCAACTAAAGAAAACTCAGGGTTTTCTTCGAGAAATTTAGATATTGCTTCTTCATTTTCCTCTGTAGAAAAAGTACATGTTGAGTAAACCAAATATCCACCACCGACGACACATTTTTTTGCGTATGATAATATTTCTAACTGTCTGCTACTACATGCTTTCACGTTGGCGAGAGACCACTCTGAAATTGCTCCAGAATCTTTTCTAAACATTCCTTCGCCACTACAAGGAGCATCAACCAAAACCAAGTCAAAAAAGGCTGGAAGCGAGGTTGAAATACGTTGAGGGGCATCGTTTAAGACTATGGTGTTTGTAAATCCCTGACGCTCGAGGTTTCCGAACAAAATTTTACTACGAGAAGACACAAATTCATTTGAAATTAGCAATCCGTCTTGTAAACGACTTGCAAGTTGTCCACTTTTTCCACCAGGGGCAGCACAGAGGTCCAGAACCTTCCAATTCTTTTTTATATCGACGCAGTTTGCTGGTAACATGGCAGATGGTTCTTGCATATAAAACAGACCAGCATGACTGTATGGGTGGTTGCCAAACTTATCTTCGCCAATCAAATATTTGCAGTCGTCAGCAAAATTTGTATTCTCAAAACCGAAAGGGGATATCTTCTTAAAATCTTTTACAGATATTTTGTTTGAGTTGATTCGCACTCCACGTTGAGGCTTTTTGGTATAGGACAAAATAAACTCGTCGTACTTGTCGCCGAGAATATGTTTCATTCTATCACAAAAATCTTTGGGTAGTTGTGTCATGCGTCCCTCTTACTATCTAAAATCATTAACATTGGACCGTCTATTGTGGTATCCAAATGCATATGGTGAGCGAACATTCCGTGTTCAACTTTTTTGACACCTAACTCTTTTATTTTATCTGCTAAATATAAATACAATTCGTTTGCAGATTCGTGAGATGCGCACTTGGAAAAGTTTGGTCTTGTCCCGGATTGGAGTTCGCCTTGCAATGTGAAGTTGCTGACAACCATGACGTCGCCCTCAATATCCAAAACATTACGGGTTAATTTTTCACCTTGCTCATCTTTGAATATTCTAAGACGAGTTATTTTACTTGCTAAATAATCAGCATCAGCTTTTGTATCGTCTCGGTGTACCCCAACAAGAACAAGTAGGCCATTGCCTACTTGTGAAATTATTTCGTCATCTACTGACAATACGCATTTGTGTATTTTTTCTATAACAACTTTCATAATTATTTTTTCGATTTCTTCTTTTTATCTTTTTTATCTTTCTTTGTTATTTCTTCTACAGAAACAGCTTCTTCAGTTGTTTCATCTGTTGTTAAAATAGGGGTGGAATCTTCTTCTGAAGACTCATCGAATATTACGAATTTTTCTTCTTTATTTTCTTCCTCTTTATTCTCTTCAACAACTGCTTCAGTTTTTTCTACGTCAGCATCTTTTTTGTTTTTCTTTTTATCTTTTTTATCCTTCTTTTCTTTCTTTGGTTTTTCTTCAATGTCGTCCACATTTTTAACAAGACTTAATAAGTCCTTTCCAAAACCTCTAAATGAAGCGAACAATCTTCCAGATTGACTGAAAGCACTAAGAATAAATGATTCTAAAGCCATAACAGCGTAACCTGCTGTTAACTTATAATCTGTACAAGCGAAAGTGATAATGTTTACGAAAACCATAAGGAATCCGAGCAAAACAAGAAATTCAACAAACTTGATTGGTCTGTAAGTATCCTTTATTAAGCAAACAAGAGAGATTATGGAAATTATAGCAAGACACGCAATAAAAATTGCGATTGTTCCATAAAAGATTATCTTTATCCACAAGAATAAATCTTCTGGAATAACCAGAGTTTTTGCGAATGGTAGAAGTATTGTGATTATTGTTATTAAAGATATAACCAACAACCAAATGTTCAAATCTTTTTTAC
>CAYJCC010000034.1:0-6829 GCA_964368655.1 uncultured Lachnospiraceae bacterium
ATATGAAACTTATTCCAACTGTCCCCGGTCCACAATGTGCGCCTATTACAGGTCCTACTGGAATCTTATTTATTTTTATGTTAGGCAACCCTGCTTTAATAAGAGATTCCAACTCGTCAGCATCTTCCTTGCTATCTGCATGAGTTAAGTCAAGAATATATTTATCATCTGCTTGTTTTATTGCCATATCAGCAATCTCTTTTAAGCCCTTTTTCTTGCCCATAGTAGTACCAAGTTTTCCAAGTCCTCCCTCTGGAGATATTGTCAAAATTGGTTTTATGTTTAACAGCGTTCCGAAAGTCGCTGCTGCTCCACTTATTCTTCCACCCCTACGGAGATATGTCATACTGTCTACCAAAAATATCGTTCGTGTTTTTGGTATAATTTGTTCCATTTTTTCAACAATCTCTTCGTCGCTTTTCCCTGCATTATGCATCTCTGCTGCAAGTCTCACGATTGCACCACCACCAATACTGATGGATTTTGTGTTTATCATAGTCATTTTTCTATCTGGATACTTTTCTTTCAATGATTGCAATGCAATGTCTAAATACTTGAACGTTCCGGATAATTTATCCGAGAAATGAACATACAAAATGTCCTCTCCTCTTGCAAAGATTGGCTCAATATATTCTTCATATATCGCAGGGTTCAAAGAACTAGTAATAGGAATTGCTCCCTGTTTCATTCTATCAAAAATATGATTTACGTCCGTTTCTCTTCCGAAATCATAGAAAATTTCCTTTTCATCTAAAGTGTATGGCATCTTGAATATGTTCTTAATTCCAAGCTTGTCTATCTCCGTATACCATAGTTCACAATCTGTATCTGTAAAAAATACACTCATCTTTTGTCCTCCTTACAGGACCATATACTGTATTTTACTCGCTTTTTTAGTTAAAAGTCAAACATTTCAGTACAAAGAGCAATAAAATACTTTATTTGTAAGAAAATTTAATCGTTTCAATAACCTTTGGCGCACAGGATAAAAACCAAATGGCATATTTGTTTGGATTATCAACCAAGTCTTGCTTTAACCAATCGATATTTACCCATTTAACCTCTTCGGCTTCTTCTTTGTTGACATTTATTTCTCCGTCGTACTCAGCTAACAAAACGTGGTAATATTCATACTCAAAAAGATTATCATTAAACTTTGCCATATATACAAAAGAAAAGATTTCTTTTAGTTCACAGCCAATAATTCCCAGCTCTTCATATAATCTATATTGTGCATCTTTTTCAACATCTCCTAGTGGGTGTGAACAACACGCGTTCGCCCACAACCCACCAGAGTGATATTTACTTTTCGCACGTTTCTGTATCAATATTTTATCGTCATGATACAAAAATACAGAAAAGGCTCGATGAAGGTTTGGGGTTTTGTGTGCCTCAAATTTTTCCATCTTTCCAATCGGTTTATCAAAAATATCTACTAATAGAACTTCGCTCATACCTTATTGTATTCTTTGTTTTTCATATAATCAACTAGATTTTAGCCTAAAGTTAGCATTAAAATGCCGAAAAATGAAAGAACTAACCCCAGAACAATCCTTGCCCAGTGTTTTTTGAAACAGATCTCTTTGAATACAAAAACTCCACACAGGGCTATCCAAACCGTACAAAGTTGAGAGATTGTAAACGCTACAGTTCCCGAGATATACGTATACGATAAGGTCAATGTTATAGACGCCAAAAAATAGCAAACTCCTGCTGTCAGTCCAACAAGATTAGTTTTTCTAAAATTTTCTCTTTCGTTACAAGCCGAAATATTGTTTTTTCTAAACAACAAGAATATAAATAAACAAACAGTTATGGTTAGCGAGGTATATGCTTGTTGCGAATATATAAAACCAAACCCCGTTACCATTTTACGGATAAGTGAGTTCGCAGAATAGCATAGCGCACTTGCCACAGCCATCATAATCCCAACTTTATCAATTTTTCCTTCTTCTTGCTGAACAGAATAACACAATGCTCCTAGAAAAGTGAGAAAAATCGCAGTCAATATGAACCACAAGTTCGAACTCTGATACTCACCTAACGCAAATAAAATCAGCAAAGAACCAATAGGTGCTTGTAAATTTTTATATTGTCCAGCACGTGCCACCCCTATCCTATCAATGGCAGCCATAAACAATACCAACGCTATTGCCCACAACAAACCTCCCAAACATGCCCATAATAATCTAATGTCAAACCAAGGTTCTTCTAACGAGAAAATAGTTTTCATTATTACAAAAACTATAACCGAACAAGTCAAATATCCAAGTCCAACAAAAAAAGTATAGGTGGAACACCTTTTTTTTGCGAGTTTTTTTAGTATTATGTACAAAGTAAAAAAAACGGAAGCTACTAGCGAAAAAATATAACCCATAAGAAGTCCTCTATTCATTGTATTATTTATAAGCTTTTGTTGACACTGCATAGAGTTTTTCTTTGAGATTGTTTTGCTTTATGGTATACTAGAAATGGTACAAATAAAAAATAGAGGGGCAAAATATGAATCCTATTTTTAAGGTAAAAAGAATACACAAAGATGCAATTCTCCCCGATTATGCACACAGTGGAGATGCAGGGCTAGACCTTTATAGCGTAGAAAACTTAACTATCCCACCTCTTAAAAGAGTTGGAGTTCATACCGGTATTCAAGTGGTAGAGATGCCAAAAAATAGCAAACTTATATTATCCGGCAAAAGTGGTTTGGCGTTAAAAAATGGCATTATTATTCTCGGTGGGGTAATTGACGAGAATTATCGTGGCGAACTCATTGTCATCATGTACAATTCAGATGATAAGCCATACGTAGTTGAAAGTGGAAAGAAAATCGCTCAAGCCGTTATCTCCCCAGTTTTATACTGTGACGTTTTTGAATCAGATGAAGAAATCTCAACTGAACGAGGTGCTAAAGCGTTTGGTTCGAGTGGGTTAGAAAAAAATAAATAATTTAACATAAAATAAACTCCTTTCATATATAAACAAAAAAGGAGTTTTTTTGTGATAATATATGTAGTTCAAAGAGGAGATACTGTTTACTCTATCTCCCAAAGATTTGGCGTTCCCGCCGAACAAATTATAAACGATAACCGACTCACACAACCAGACAGTCTTGTCGTAGGACAAACGATAGTTATTTTAACCGAAAGTTTTCCATATCAAGTAACGGCAGGAGAATCTTTATTTTCTATCGCCAGAAAATTTAATCTGACCCTAGAAGACCTAATTACAGCAAACCCAGATATAACAAATCCTTCTCAATTATTCGTTGGGCAGACGATTGTTATTCCTGCCCCACCAGAATTATTAAGCAACATGGAGGTAAATGGTTACGCCTTTCCGAACATAAGACCCGAGGTTTTGTCAGAAACCCTACCTTATTTGACATATTTGAGTCTTTTTAGTTATCAAGCAAACCCAGATGGCACTCTTACTTTATTGAATGATACCACTCAAATAACCGAGGCAAGAGAAAACAACGTTGCGCCTGTCATGGTAGTTACAAACATAAATATGGACGGTGGTTTTGATGGGTCCACTCCAAACGAAATTTTTTCCACTCCTGAAACACAGCAAAATTTTATCAATAATATTCTAGCAGTTTTAAGGGAAAAAAATTATTATGGAGTCGACATCGACTTTCAGTATTTATATCCGTCTGATAGAGAAAACTACAACGAGTTTCTTCGCAACATAACTTCTCAACTGCGACCATTGGGATATTCAGTAACCACTGCCCTTGCGCCAAAAATTAGCGCCGACCAAGAAGGTATTCTTTATGAAGCACACGATTATAGAGCGCATGGGGAAATAGTTGACCATGTTATAATCATGACTTATGAATGGGGATATACATACGGTCCACCATTAGCCGTCTCTCCGATAAATTCGGTTAGACAGGTGTTGGACTATGCCGTTACAGAAATACCTCCCGAGAAGATATTTATGGGCATTCCTAACTATGGTTACGATTGGACATTACCATATCGACCTGGAACGATGGCGCAAACAATATCAAACGTTGGTGCTGTAGATTTAGCAAGAGAGGTCGGCGCCGAGATTAAGTATGACGAAACATCTCAAGCCCCATACTTTAATTATTACGACAAAAACGGCAACCAGCACGTAGTTTGGTTCGAAGATGCCCGAAGTATTGACGCCAAGTTAAGATTGGTGGACGAATATGGATTAGGTGGAGTAAGTTACTGGACAATAAACAGGTTCTTTCCACAGAACTGGTTGGTTCAAGATTCCTTATATAATGTAGATAAATTGATATAAATAAAAAAGATATGGTTTTCCATATCTTTTTTATTTTGTTTTCCAATATCGTTTTTTATAGCCTTGGAGTTTCTTTTCTCATTACTCCACTTATGTCAAACTTGTCGCCAAGAGTTTCTTGCAACATCTTTATATTGTGAGACGCTGCTCTATCACTTCTTTTTATTATCTGCAAGATTTCATGGTCAGTACAATTTTGGATTCCCATGTCTGGTCTAAAACCAAATGAGTTATTGGTTATTAAACAGTCTTCGATTCTACAGTTAAACAAATAGCAGATATTGTAAAGTGCTATGATTTGTTCTCTTGAAAGTTCTACAAGCCTATCTTCATTTTTTGCTGAAACGTTTTCAGCAGAACACATACTTATAAAAGGTTTTCCTTTTACTTCTGCTCTTTCACAAATAGAATATTTCTTTACAGAAACTGAATTTCTTACGTCAACGCCGTTCAACCTTAACCATTCTTTCAAATGTTCATGGAAAGTCGCACCTTGTGGATAAAACATTCCATCGCTTGTTATAATTCCAGAGGAAAACAGTCCTTTGTTTTTTCCTGTTTTTCTACAAGCATTTTGTATAGCTTCGCCCAAGAAAAAGAAACTTTCTTTTCCTTCATCAAAATAGTCTGGCTTTAAGCCTCTTTCAAAAAAGTCACGCAATAAAATACGTGCTGGGAAATCTCTCATCATTATATTTCTTTCTTCATTTGTAGAAAAACCATCTTCCTCCAAAAAATAGATGTCCTTGCCTTCCTTGAGATATATATCCATTCCCTCGATAGCAGTAATTGAGCCGTCCATAATTCTAGCGTACAACGCTTGGTCTTTTAATATTTCAAATTTGTCATTATTAGCCATTTTGTTTTCGTCCTTTTTATTCCAGTTCGTATTATACCACTACCCAACACTTTTTTCAAGAGGCATTTGTGTTTTATTTATAAATAAAATATTTCTTTTATTTCGTTATTTTTGCAAACAAAAAAGCCCAAAGGCTTTTTTATCTTATTTTTTATTTGAATATCTTTTTATTTTTTGCAATTTCTTTCGCTACTTCATAGATTATGTATACCTGGTCATATATTTGTTCAACTTCCTCAAAACCGATTTTTCCTCTAAGTTTATACTTAAATAAGTTCTTTTGTACAAGGAAATACAAGTGGTTTCCACTTAGGTTGAAACGAATTTCTTTGTTTACGCCTTGTTGCAATTTTAATAACTTTGCCATTAGTCTAGGAGTTAAAATTTTTCTGCTTTCAATCTGGTTATCAGTATAGCATTCGAAAAGGTCATTAAAATCAACACTTTCGAGTTCCATTTTTTCAAAGTCCGGCAATCTGAAATTTCCGATTATTCCACACTTCACTTCTCTACCATAATCAACAACCCCAAAGATTCCAGAATCGATAATTTTGGAAACGCCTTCTTTATTGTTTAATGATTCAACGGTACTTGCAAAAATATCACTAACTTTAACGGTTGTTTCCTCGCCCTCACTGGTCATTGTTATTTCCAAATAATCTTCGCCGGTCAATTCAAAGTTTTTATCTTGTATGAATTTTGAACCTACAACGTCGTTCTTGCCAATATGACGACTTTCTTCATATAAATATTTATCACCTTCAAATATTTTGGCAAGTATAGGTTGTAATATTTTCTTTTTTATATTTTTCTTCAAATCATAATAGGCAATTAAAAAGGCAAACGTGATAGCAACACTGCCTATCGCAACTATTGGAACAAACAACATATTCTCAACAACTGCATTTCCATTGATTGCAACAACTCCACCCCATATCAAGAAACTAACTGCTAATAATGTGAAAAACACCATGGCTGTCTTACAAAAAACCAACTTAAAATTTTCCACTTTTATTTTCTGCGATAAATCTTCCTTGAAACATGCTCTAAACTTTTCCTTGCTTATCATTTTCCACCTCTATTATTTTTTAGTAGATTTCTTTTTCGAGCTAGTTTTAGTTGTTCTCTTTGTTGTCTTCTTTTCGCCTTTATCAGATTTCTTAACAACTTTCTTATCTGACATAAATACTGTTGGGTTTACTTCTTCGCCAATTTTTATCTTGAAGAACTCTACTGTTTTGTGTCCTAACATTTTAGTGAATAAATTATTAGGGAATATTTTTATCTTATTATTATACTTAGTAACATTGGTGTTATAAAACCTTCTAGCAGCAGAAATACTCTCTTCTATTTCCTCAAGTGTTTTTTGAAGTTTTTGAAATATCTTGTCTGCTTTTAAGTCCGGATATTTCTCTGCTAATGCGAAAACTCCTTTTATTACAGGAATTCCTTTATTTGCAGCGTCTACAACTTCTTGATTACTAACGGCATTTTGCATATTTGCTCTCATCTTTATAACTTCTGTCAACGCTTTTTCTTCATGTTTTGCATACGCTTTTACAGTTTCTACCAAGTTTGGAACCAAATCAAAACGCATCTTCAAATAAACGTCTATGGACGAAAAACTCTCTTTTACCTTGTTTCGTGATACTACAAGGTTGTTGTTTAATATGATTAAATATGCTACAAATG
>CAYJCC010000035.1:0-6657 GCA_964368655.1 uncultured Lachnospiraceae bacterium
AAATAAATGTAAACAAATCCCCTATTCTTAAAAAAATAAGTATGAAAAAAGCCCACAGATTTTGTGGGCTTAATTTACTATTTTGCGTATTCTACGCTACGTGTCTCACGAATAACATTAACTTTGATTTGTCCAGGATAATCCATTTCCTTTTCAATTTTCTCTGCAATATCTTTCGATAAAAACAATGCTTGTTCATCACTAATTTCGTTTGGTTTAACAATGATTCTAACCTCTCTACCTGCTTGGATAGCGAAGGCTGTTTCAACTCCCTTGAAATCTTTTGCGATATTTTCAAGTTGTTGCAATCTCTTAACATATGATTCAAGAGATTCTCTTCTAGCACCCGGACGAGCACTTGAAATAGCATCTGCAACTTGTACAAGTATAGCTTCAATACTATTGAATTCTACGTCACCATGGTGAGCAGCAATACAATGAATAACCTCTTGGCTTTCTTTGTATTTTGTTGCTAAGTCTACACCGATTGAAACGTGTGTTCCTTCAACTTCATAGTCAACTGCTTTACCAATATCGTGAAGCAATCCTCCACGTTTAGCAACAGCAACATTTGCACCTACTTCAGTAGCAAGTAGCCCTGAAATCAAGGCAACTTCGACTGTATGTCTAAGTGCATTTTGTCCATAACTTGTTCTATATTTTAGTCTTCCTAAAATCTTAACTAATTCTGGATGCAAACCATGAACTCCGACTTCAAATAAAGCATTTTCTCCTGCTTCTTTCATTGTTTGGTCTAGGTCTTTTCTAACTTTTTCAACCATTTCTTCAATTCTGGTTGGGTGAATACGTCCGTCCATAATAAGTTTTTCAAGAGACAATCTTGCAACTTCTCTTCTTATTGGGTCAAACGATGATAATACAACTGTATCTGGGGTATCGTCTATGATAAGGTCTACACCTGTTGCACTTTCCAATGCACGAATGTTTCTTCCTTCACGTCCGATAATTCTACCCTTCATTTCATCACTTGGTAATGCAACTGATGAAACAGTAACTTCACTTGTATGGTCTGTTGCACACTTCTGTATAGCAAGTGTAACAATTTCTCTAGATTTTTTGAAAGCATCTTCTTTTGCTTCTGCTTCGATTTCTCTAACCATTGCAGCAGCATCAACTTTTGCTTCGTCAGTAATTTTTTCAATCAACTGTTTTTTAGCATCTTCTTTAGAAAGTTTTGAAACTTTTTCTAACTCTCCAACTATTTGCTGTTTTAATTTTTCTTGTTCAGCCTTTAAGCCTTCCAATTCTTTTTGTTTTGTTTCTAGGTCTTTTTGACCTTGTTCGAGTTTATCCAATTTAGCGTCAACGATATCTTCTTTTTTATTTAAGATATCTTCTCTTTGAATAATTCTGTTCTCGTTTCTTTGCATTTCTGCACGTCTGTCTTTTAACTCAGCATCACACTCGGTTCTTAATCTAAGCACTTCGTCTTTTGCTTCAAGGACAGCCTCTTTTTTGTATGTTTTTGCTTCTGCCAACGCTTCTTGCACAATGTTTTTAGCTGCTTCCCTACTCTTTCCTGCACTTTTTCTTTGGACAAAGATTCTTGCACAGTATCCGAGAGGTAGAGCTATTATCAGACAAACTGCAGCTCCAATAAAGCCACTTGCGACAGATGACAACAAAAACATGGATAATGTTGGTGTCATTTTTTTCTCCTCTTATTAAATTTTTATTGTACATATAGATAATACACTAAAAAGTGTGAATTAACATATACGTTTTTAGTGTACATCAAGCATGAAAAAATGTCAACTAAATATATAAGTTAACATTCTTAAAAATTTTATCGAATTTTAGGCATTTTTATTAACTAAAAACTACTTTATATCAACGATTTCCACGTTTTGCATAGCAGTCGAAACCAACTCATCTATGTTCAACCACTTTTCTTCTTTTTCGACCTTTTCCAACTTTGGCTTTATCACTGGGTGCTCTGGTAAAAATACAGTGCAGCAATCTTGATATGGAAGGATAGAAGTTTCATACGCCTCCATCTTTTTTGAAAGAGAAATAGTTTCCTCTTTATCTTGTCCAATCAATGGACGGAAAACTGGCATATCGGTAATAACTCCACCCGTAACCGTCATGCTTTCAACTGTTTGAGATGCAACTTGCGCAAGACTCTCCCCTGTTATAATACACTTCAATCTATTCTCTTCACAGATTTTACGTGCTATACGCATCATAAATCTTCTCATGATTGTTATCATGTATTCTGGAGCACATTTTTCATGTATTGCTTCTTGTATTTTTGTAAAAGAAACAATGTGTAGCCTCAAGTTCCCAGAATATTCAGACAATATATTTGCAAGTTTTATAACTTTTTCTTTTGCACGTTCCCCAGTATATGGAAAGCTATGGAAATAAACAGCATCAACTGCCAATCCTCTTTTTGCCATGAGATATCCAGCAACTGGGCTGTCAATTCCACCACTCAATAATAACAATCCTCGACCACTCGTACCAACAGGTAATCCACCCGTACATTTGATTACGTCGTAGAAAATGTAAGTTTTTCCATTTTCACGAATATCAACAAAAACCGTCTTGTCTGGGTCAACAAGTTTTACTTTGAGGTTTGGATTATTTTCTAACACGCAGCCACCAAGTTCGGCAGCAAGTTCCATAGAATTCATTGGAACTGTTTTATCTGCACGTCTAACATCAACCTTGAAAGTTGGTTCATATATTTTTATCTCGCGACAATATCCTTTAATTGTATCAACATTTGTATCGATTTCTATAGTCGCACTGATAGAATATATACCAAATACTTTCTGAAGTTTGGAAAGAATATATTTTTCTTTTATTACCTCATAATCACTGATGAGATATCTTCCTGAAATCCTATGTATTTGAAAGGAAACATCTTTAAGTGCTTTTTTAATATTATTTGTGAACATATTTTCAAAATAGGACCTATTTTTGCCCTTCAAATAAATTTCTCCATATCTAACTAAAATACAATTTGCCATACCCTTACCTCAAAACTTCTTTTATTGATTTCAACAATTCTTCTACGTCTTCAATTGTATTGTCTGTAGAAAAACTTATTCTTACGCTCTCTTCTCTATCTACTTGATTTATGCCCATCTCAGTTAAAACTCTATTCTCTGCTTTTTTACTGCTACATGCAGAACCGTTTCCAATATAAATTTCTTTGGCTTCAAGTGCATGTAACAAAGTTTCACCTCTCATTTTGCCAAACCTACACGAGAGAACATATGGCGAATTATTTTCCCCATTAACTCTAAACCCTACAAACATTTTAGAGGCTTGACTTTTTAACATTTCCTGCAGTGAGCTAACATACATAAGATTTCGTCTTATAGCCTCAACCTTTCCAGCTTTCTGTTGTGCAGCAACCATAAAGGCAGCAATTCCTGCCGTGTTTTCTGTTCCACTTCTAAGGCCTAATTCTTGACCACCACCAACGATAAAAGGTTTAATCGACAGCCCTTTTCTTACAAATAATCCTCCAACCCCTTTTGGTCCACAAATTTTATGTGCACTTATGGTGTATAAATCAACCCCTAAATCACTCAAATCTACTACAATCTTACCAAACGCTTGAACTCCATCGCTATGAAATATTACTTTTGGGTTAACGGATTTTGCTATTTCAACTAATTTTTTGATATTGTTAATAGCACCAGTTTCATTGCTAACGTGAATAACGCTAACAAAACTCACCTCTGGCGTCATCTTCTCAATAAAGTCTTGTTCATCAACTTTTCCAGTCTTGTCCAGTTTAATAAACTCAACATTGAAACCTTTTTGAATGAGTTCTTTTGCTACGTTATAAACAGAAGGATGCTCTCCTGCTGAAACTAACAATTTAGACGTTTTATTTGCAAAACTTTTCAATGCTTGATTGTTACTTTCTGTAGCACTGCCCGTAAAAATAATGTTACCTTCTGTTCCTAGCAAGGTTAACATAGTTTCTTTAGCGTCATCGATTGTCTTATGTGCTTTTATCCCTAAATCATATTGTGCAGACGGATTATAGGGAGCGTCATTATTCACTCTCACAAATTCTGCAACTGCCTCATTAGACATCTTTGTTGTACTAGCATTATCCAAAAAAATCATAGCAACCTTCCTTTTGTTCAACTAATAATATCATAAAAGACTGGTATTATCAATTAAAAACAACTTTTTTGACCGTAATTAATACATAAGTTTACGGTATTTTTCATATATTTTTTTATGTTTAGGAAAAATAGAAAGCATAAAAATATCGGCAAAAAAATAACGACGATAATCCTCGTCGTTTTAATAGTGTTAGTCGCCTATCTTTCTTATGTTTTTACAGGAAATTCTGCCCTAATACATTCTGTAGAAATCAATAGTTCTGCCCTTATTACAAAAGCTCTTAACGATGCAGTCGCAGAAGTTCTACATAATCAACCAGCATACGATGAACTAGTTTCCATTATTCGTGATAACGACATGAATATAGTTATGGTACAAGCCAATTCATATGAAATAAACACCTTAAGTCGTTCTTTTGCACAGACAACAGAAAACAAAATTGAAGAGTTGGGCATTGATGGAATAAGTGTTCCCATTGGAACATTTTCTGGTATCAATATTTTAGTTGGACGAGGTCCAAGCATAGACGTTTTGGTAAAGCCAATTGGCGCTGTAAATTGTAACTTTCTTACACAATTTGAGTCTGCAGGAATAAACCAAACAAACCACAAAATATTTTTAAGAATAAGCATTGACGTAGGCGTAGTTTTGCCCATAAATACACATACCTTTTCCACAGAACAAGACATTCTATTGTCTGAAAGCATCTTGATTGGAAAAGTTCCACAAGTATATCTTAACTACACAAAACCAACACCTTTATTAAACTTAACCCCTTAATACTTTTTTGTTCGACTACTAAATATCAAAGCGAATAAATACGCCGATATAACTGCTACTGTTATTCCTCCTGCCGTTGCCGTCAAACCTCCAGTGAACGCACCAAGAACTCCTTGAGTTTTCACTGCTTCTATCGCCCCTTTTGCCAAACTTCTACCAAATCCAGTAATTGGAACAGTCACCCCTGCCGCTGCAAAATTTACAAGAGGTTCATACAGTCCTAAAGCCTCCATAATTGCACCAACACATACAAACAATACAAGAATTCTTGAACTAGTTATGTTCGTCTTTATTATTAAAATTTGACCTATAAGACATATAAGCCCACCCACTAAAAAAACTTTCAAATATAATAACCACATACTATTCGTCCTCCCCAGTTTCTATAACTACGGCATGACAAATGCCGGGAATTGAATCTCCCTGCTGACTACTTGTAGTACTGAGCAACGCTCCGGTTGCGCAAAACAGCACCTTTTTTATTTCCTTTTTTGCCAGTTTTTTGTAGACATAAGAGTTCAGAACAACTGCACTACAACCTGCACCACTACCACCTTGATATGGTTTTTGATTGTTAGAAAAAATCATTTGACCACAATCATTGTAATTTTTTCCAAACTTATATCCTTCATGTTCCATTAAGTCCATTAAAATTTCACTGCCAAGTTTCCCCAAATCTCCAGTTAAAATAAGGTCATAATCTTCAGGCTTTGTCTTCGTATCTTCAAAATGAGCAACAAGTGTTCTCATCGCTGCAGGTGCCATTGCCGCACCCATATTGTTAACGTCTTTTATGCCATAGTCTGTAACTTTTCCAAACGTTGCATATGTTATCCTATTTCCCTTTCCCGAATTAGCCAAAATAGAACAACCAGCACCCGTAACTGTCCATTGAGATACAGGTGGTCTCTGATTGCCAAGTTCAAGAGGAAATCGATACTGTCTTTCGGCTGAAGAAAAATGGCTGCCCGTACTACAAGCAACATTATTAAAATATCCTCCGTCCACCAGACAAGCACCAACTGCCAAACTTTCAGACATTGTACTACAAGCACTATATAACCCAAGAAAAGGAATATCAAAATGTCGAGCAGTAAAACTTGAAGAAATAATCTGATTCAAAAGGTCTCCACTTACCAGCAATTCAACGTCTGACGCCTGTAATTTTGCCCTATCTATCGCGTGAATTACAGCGTGTTCCATTATTTTTCTTTCAGCATGTTCAAATGTTTTTTCACCAAAAAAATCATCTTTTAAGATGTAATCATAGTAATCCTTAAAAGTTCCCACACCTTCTTTCTTTCCAACTACGGCGTAAGACCCGATAATAACCGGTGGATTTGTAAACTTTACTGTTTGTTTTCCTATTTTTTTCACAAAAAACTCCTCTAAAAGAATAAATATATCAATCCGACAATAGCAGATATTGCGACACCATTTACGATGACTGGCCCAGCAACCGTGAACATTTTTACGCACATGCCGAATATAATACCCTCTTTTTTGAACTCAATAGCTGGACTGGCAATAGAGTTGGAAAAGCCTGTGATTGGAACGATTGTTCCTGCTCCAGCGAACTCTCCAATACGGTCAAAAACTCCTATTCCAGTCAATAAACTTGCTAAAAAGATGAGGGTTATCAGCATCCAAGATGTGGCTTGTTCAATCGTCATCAATGGAAAAATCCACATCAATAGGTCAGATATTCCTTGTCCTAGCATACAAATTGCCCCACCTACAACAAATGCATATATCAAA
>CAYJCC010000036.1:0-6640 GCA_964368655.1 uncultured Lachnospiraceae bacterium
ATATAGTATTTATTGTATTAACGCCTCAATGACTTTATTTGTTCGTTTAAGACTTTTGTTCCTTCAGAAATAAAGTCTTTTATCTCTTGAGGAGCGCTTTCAAATATTTCTTCATGCCTTTTTTCTGCCTTGGTTTTTACATGCCCGTAGATATCCAGCCTTTTTATCATCGAAACCCAGTAATCTTCTTCAATACCTCTTGGGTTTACTTCATATCCTAAATGAAGATAAAAACTAAAGTTGTTACCTTTTCTTCCACCAGCACAATCTAATTTTATCTCGTCAAGTTCCAGCGTCTTGGATAAATCTTCAATAAAGAGCATAAGTTCTCTACCAATTCCATTGTGTTGTCTTTCTGCTTTGACGTAATGAACGGTTGTTCCATCTGCATCAAAGAATGTCACTAATTCTCCTAAAGTAGATTCTGCCTCGCCGTTTTTAGGATTTACTCTGAACGCTGTTATTTCATTATAAGCTGGAAGATATATCATAATGAAAGGGTCGTGGTCATTATCCATTGTGAGCCTAGGGACACAGCGACCACCCTCTGAAATAATATAACTAGTGGCCATTTCCAGTAGTTTCTCTCTTTGTTCTCTTAATGTTAATCTAGGTTGTTTTTCCATTATTTACGCTTCTTCTTTTCATCTGGGCTTTTTAGTAGAAGGGGAGAACCTGTTGCTTCTATGGTCTTTAATGCATCTTGCGTTAAGTTGTTACCAAAAGCAAATGGGTTATCTTCGACTTTTCTTCCCGACTCTCTATCTTGTATGCTTTTGCCTAATAAGTACTGTGTTCGTTCACTTTCTTTTTGACGGAAACTTTGTACGTCTTCAGGGGCATTCCTTAGTATGCTGATGCTTTTTTGAGCTGCTTTATGTTTGAAATAGTCTAAAACAGTGAAATCTCTTCTCATGAAAGCACCTTCGGCTTTCTTGGTAATATTTTGTGTCAATGGGTCTATTTCCATTTCCAAACCAAAATATTGTGTTACCTCGTATCCACATCTCTCATACCATGGTATATTTTTCTCGCCATTTATGGCAATTATGTCGATATAATTAGCTTCTGTACATTCATAAGCGAGTTGTTCCCATGTAAGCATCATCTCACGACCAATACCATGATTTTCATATACGGAATCTAGTCTATCAGCAAAACATATAGATTTTTCACTAGTTAGTAGTTCGCCATTCATTGTTGCCAATGGAACAAATCTGCCATAGTCATCTAAAGAGAATGCTGTTAGTTTATAGCAAAGACAGTCTGCGTTTCCATGTAGATAGTCTGTAAACTCTTCGCCAAATATCCCAAAAACTTTTCCTTCATTATCTAGTGCTATTTTTGCGAACAGAAATTCACGACGTGATGGACTCTTGTCTGCCAATAGCTTAAACATGGAAGATAGTCCGGTCTTTGCTTTCTCTGAAGTCGCATTTGTTACTGAAAAAGATATCATACTATTTTACCTCAATAGTATGATATCACTTTGCAAAGGGTTTTTCAAGCCCAATTTTTATTTTTTATTCATATAATTTGCTAAATATCTTGATGGTGTTCCAGAATAGAATATATTTAGGCTATGTAAGGCTCTGCTACATGAAACATATAGGTTCTGTTGCTCCATTGCAGAGTTGTAATTGTTGTCACAAGCATCTGGAATAATTACACAATCAAACTCAAGTCCTTTACTTTGAAATGATGGAACAATGATGAGTCCACCGGGAAGGGCAGTTGTCTTGTCAGTTATTAGACTAACGGTTAAATTATCCTTAAGTTTGTTGTAGTAGAAGTTTGCTTCTTGAATATTCTTTGTGATGATTGCAACGTTCTTGTATTTTCTAGTTCTACATTCTTGACCAACGAAATCGATTTCATTGAGCAATTCTTCGATGGTTTCAACCTTTCTTATAGTTGGGTTGTCTCCAGTCTTTCTTACAAGTTCGACGTCGGTTCTTCTACCGATACTGTTACATAACTTTCCAATCTCTTCACCAGAACGATAACATTTATTGATTTGTAAGAAAAGGGAGTTTTTGATTATTTCAGGCATATATAGAATAGAATTCTTTGCACTGAAAGGGTCAATGGATTGTCCCCAGTCTCCGAGTATGGTTTTTGAGCAAGGATACAGCTTTTCAATAATCATGTATTGTATAGGGCTGTAGTCTTGCATTTCATCGATAATCAGATGATTGATTCTTTGGTCCGGCACAAGTTTATTAAGGAAATCATCAATGTACATGATTGCAAAAGCGTCTTCATACTTTATCTTTTCGCCTATTTTATCGAAACTAAAGCCTTTTGTTTTCAAGAAGGCTTTGTAAATTTTATAGTTTGCCTTGCTTGAAGTCATGGACTTTATTTTTGAGTTTATCATTCCTTGAAGGGACGTTTCGGAGAAACTATCACAAGTTCTGTAAACTCGAGTTGCGTGTTTTATTACTTCCTGTACTCTGGCTTGATGACTCAAATCTTTGTATGTTTCGTAGTATATTCTCTCGATATCTTCTTTTGGAATTAACAAATCGCCGTAAGCAATCTCTTTTGGCTCAAATATTCTAGGAGAATGATGGTATAAGAAATCAGTTAAGTCTTTTACCATGTCAGGGGAGTTTTTATAACTAATGTCTTTAGGCATGGAACGTAATGCGATTAATCTCTCATATTGTTCTGCCTTTGTTTCAACTTTTTCTTGACAAAGGTAGAAATAATCTTCAATTATACTGTCTAATGACATTCCTTTAATATTTTGTTCTCCAAGTTCGGGAAGAACGGTAGAAATATAATCTTCAAACACCTTGTTAGGGGATAATATAAGCATATTTTTATAGTTAAGTTTAGAGTTATTTCTATATAGTAAGAAAGCAACTCGGTGCAGAGCGATAGAGGTTTTTCCGCTACCAGCAACACCTTGAACTATAACGCTGGTTTGATATGGTAAACGAATAATCTTATTTTGTTCTTTTTGAATAGTGGCAACAACGTTCTGCATCTTTTCAGAAGTGTTGTTTGCAAGGGCTTTCTGTAAGACCTCATCGTCTATTTTGAGTGAACTGTTGAGACAGTATTCAAATTTGCCATCAACAATCTTTAACTGCCTTTTATCAGATAACTGACCTTTCATCTTTCCGCCGGGAGCGTCGTATTCGACGTCTCCAACCTCGTGGTCATAAAAGACGCTGCCAAGTGGAGTTCTCCAGTCTAGAATGAATGGGCTGTCATCTTCTTTGAAACCAAACAAACCAATATAGAAAGGTTGTTCAGTTTTTGCCCCGTCTTCTTTGAAATCAATTCTTCCGTAGTAAGGGGACTTAAGCATCTTTTCGCGTTTGTAGATATTTTGTAGCACTTCGAGATACTTGTCGACCGTTTCGTCCAGCATGGACCTAACTTCTAGTTTTTCCATGTCGTCCATTTTTGTTTCCCAGTAGTAGTCTTGTTGTTTCATGGCATCGCCATATTTCTCAACTTTTTCTACTTCTAGTCGGTCTTTACTTTTTTGTATTGTGTTTAGAGCGTGTGATAAAATGATGTTTTCTTCTTCAAACATTTTTTCTTTATCCATATATTCTCCTTAAAAAAAGCGTGATACGAGCATTATATATAATATATAATCATAAGTCAAGGAGAATTCGACAAAAAAGACATTTTATCGAAAGGGTGGAATTATCTAAATTCTCTCATCGGAAGGACGTCTCTCATGGTCTCTAGCGCCTTCTTTTCCAAACGGGAGATGTAACTCCTGCTGATACCCAGTTTTGCTGCTACTTCGCGTTGTGTGAGCATTGGACGGTTGTTTAAGCCGTATCTCATACAAATTATTTCCAGTTCACGTTTGGTAAGGTTATTCCTCAATGCTTTCATGAGTTTTTCTGAATTGGAGTTTTCTTCTATTCGGATTTGAGGGTCGTCTTCATTTAGAACTAAATCCATGAGGGTAATCTCATTATCTTCGCTATCAACGCCCAAACTCTCCTCAATGCTTAAATTGTTTTTATGTTTTTTATTTACCCGTAAAAGCATCAGAATTTCGTTTTCTATACATCTTGCGGCGTATGTAGAAAACTGTGTTCCAAAATCCGGAGAATATGTGTTTATTGCCTTTATTAAGCCAATGCTCCCCACACTGATGAGGTCGTCTGCCTCGTCAGATAGACTATATTTTTTAACAATGTGTGCAACAAGTCGGAGATTGTGACTTATTAAAATATCTTTGGCTTTTGCGTCTCCATCTCTCATTTTGCGTATGTATTCAGTTTCTTCCTTTGGAGTGAGAGGTTTAGGAAAACAACTTGTGTTATTTACGTATGAAGTAAAAAACATTAACTTTTGCATAAACGCAACGAAACTTTCGACTACCATTGACACCTCGCAATTAACTTGATATCTAATGTATATGTCGTAAGTTGTCGAATTTTGCTTGTACACAAAAATAAATTCTAAAAAGTTTGTATGTAGTGATATCGGTTAAATAATATGTTTTTGTTTTATAATGGTTGAAAAAATCAAACAAATGTGCTATTATATGGTCGGAGTTAAAAATGGAAGATTTGTTTGAAGACAATATGAAAAAAGGTGCTCCTTTAGCCGAAAGAATGCGTCCTAGCGACCTTTCTGAGTTTGTGGGACAGAGTCATCTTATCTATGATAACAGTTTCATGTCAAGGGCTATTCAGGTTGACAGTTTGGGAAGCTGTATCTTTTTTGGACCTCCGGGAACGGGAAAAACAACTCTCGCCAACATTATAGCAAATACCTGCAAGGGAGTGTTTAAGAAATTGAACGCTGTTAGTTCTGGTGTTGCTGATGCAAAGGCAATCATTCAAGAAGCCAAGAACAACTTGAAGCTTTATGGAACAAAAACTTTTCTATTGTTAGATGAGTGTCATAGGTGGAGCAAGGCACAATCTGATTGTGTACTTCAAGCAATAGAAGAGGGTAGTATAACTTTTATAGGTAGTACCACCGAAAACCCATACATAAGTATGACACGAGCTATCGTGTCTAGATGTAGAGTATTCGAATTCAAACCTCTTTCAGCAGATGATATAGAAAACGCCTTGGAAAAGGCTTTAACAAACAAGGAAAAAGGTTACGGAAATATAAAAATAAAGCCAGAAGAAGGGGCTATTCGCCATTTGGCTTGGGCAAGTGGTGGAGACTTAAGAAATGCCTATAATGCGTTAGAATTGGCTGTAAAAACCACTCCTGCAAACAAGAAAGGCGAAATAATTATCTCCAAAGAGACGGCCGAGCAATGTATTCAGAAGAAGGTAGCACCATTAGGTGAGAACGAGTATTATGACGTGTTGAGTGCTTTCTGTAAGAGTTTACGTGGTAGCGATACAGAGGCGGCATTGTTCTACTTTGCAAGACTGATAAAAGCCGGTTGCGACCCACTTATAATTGCTAGACGATTGATGGCTCATTCGAGCGAAGACGTTGGAATGGCTGACAGTAATGCATTACTGTTGAGTAGCGCGGCATTGAACTCGGTTGAGAAACTTGGTATGCCAGAATGTCTATTGTCTCTCACTCATGCAATCATATATGTGTGTGAAGCAGAGAAGAGTAATTCGGTTAAAATAGCAATGGAAGCTGCTATGGAAGACTCTGAAACGTATGCAGATGCACCTGTTCCAAATAATCTAAAAAACCATCCGACCGGATATGACGACGGCACAGGAAAGTACAAATATCCCCATAATTTCGGGGGTTATTGCAAACAGACCTATTTGCCAGAGGCTGTTAAAGACGCTAGATATTACATACCAAAGAACAATGGTAGAGAAAAGGGTATGCAGCGTAAAAAAGATTTATATAATAAAGACAAAAAATAAAACCTCGCTTTACACGAGGTTTTTTTATTTACTATATTTTTGGAGCGAACCCACTAAAAATGATGTTGTCGCAATGTGGAGCGAGTTGCATATATCTTTCCATCGTTGTAACTCCCCAAGCCAAAAGTGGTAATTCCTTATACTTCTTTACATATCTGTTTGGAAGGTGAGGTGCATTATATGCGATGAAATGTGGGTCACATATCTTGTTGTATTTGAGTTTTTTCAACTTGCTTGTTCTGAACGCACCAAGGTTTTTTGCCTTAAAATGGCAACTTTTGATACCTCTAGTAACGTTTGGAGCGTTGTCTCTAAACCACTGAACAGTCAATGGATTGTTGCTCATAACGGCGAACTCGCCTTTGTATTTTGATAAAATCTTCATTATGGCAGGTCCAAGTTTGGTGATGCCGTTTTCGTTTAAGATATTAATCAAAACTGGAACTTTACCATTTACAACTTTCAATGCTTCCTCAAGGGTAGGAATACAATAGTCAGTACCTGCAATTTTCATGTCAGGTAGATTTGTTTTTGTAAGGTTGACAGTGTATCCGTTTTGCTTTGTCAATCTTGCCAAATTCATGTCACTAAAACAAATGATAGTTTCATCACTTATCATTTGAACTGTTATCATTGTTGCATAATTATTTTTAACGGCTTCAGCGAATGAGCCAAGTGTGTTCTCTGGGTAGGCTTCCGATGTGAGTCCGTTTTTGCAAATGTAGGTATTTACCAACCAACTCTCAAATATATCCATATTTTTATATCCTCAATAATCTTAACGATTATAGTAATTC
>CAYJCC010000037.1:0-6619 GCA_964368655.1 uncultured Lachnospiraceae bacterium
TACATATACTGTGAGGAATAGATGAAAATTTACTGTGTTAAATGTCCTAGATTTTTAAGTCCAATATTGAGATTGTTTTTCCGTAAGAAAATATCTTAAGAATATCCCATGATATGACGGGGATAGTGGACAAGTAAAAAGCCTAGTTTCCTAGGCTTATTTTCTTTTATAACAACAAAAAAAGCCCAGAACTCTGGGCGAATTTTTACTTCATTGACTTTAGGCATTTAGTACAGATATACTTCTTTGTCTTTTTGCCGTCGATTTCAACTTCTTTCTTTTGCAAATTAGCTTCCATAGTGCGTTTTGTTACTCTATGTGAATGACTGATTTGGTTAGCAGATACTTTCTTCTTTCCGCATATAGCACATTCTTTTGACATATCAACTTCCCTCCGTTATAGTAGTTCGTTTTCCTTTTCTTGTACGGTTTGTATTATAACAGAGTATTTTATCTTTTGCAAGGAAAAAATCATTATTTTTTACCTTTTTTATAAATATTAGAATAGATTTTACAATTTCTCAAGAAAAGTTGTTGCAAAAATTATTCATTTGTTGTAATATTTACTTGTACGTTATAGAAAATAAACGTATCGAAAAATTAAGACCGAAGTGGAATCCACTTCTTTCGAATAAACTAAAATTAAAAATGAAAATAGGAGACACAATGTCAGTTTATACAAGTAATGCTTATGGTGACATCACAATTACTAACGAAGCGATTGCAACCGTTACAGGTTATATTGCTCGTGAGTGTTATGGCGTCGTTGATTTGGTAGACAAAAAGCTAACAGATGCAGTCTCCAACAGTACTAACAAAAAAGCACTCACAAGAGGTGTTAAAATTTTAACGGTAGAAAACCGAATCTATATTGACCTTTTCGTAATCCTAAAGTTTGGGATGAATATTTCAGCAGTTGCAGACAGTTTGAAAAGCGCTGTTAAGTATGGGGTTGAAGAATTTACTGGAATGATAATTGACTCGGTTAATGTTAATGTTGTTGGCATTAGAGTGTAACAGGGAGTTTTAGACGGTATGCAAAAAACTATAAATAATATGACCTTCCGTAAGATGATTCTTGCTGGTGCAAAGGTCTTAGATGATAACAAGAAAACAGTAGATGCTCTTAACGTGTTCCCAGTTCCTGATGGAGATACTGGTACAAACATGAGCATGACTTTTAATTCAGCTGCAAAAGAGTTGAATGGTTGTTTGGAGAATAAATTTTCTGCGATTGCAGATGCAGTATCAAAAGGAGCATTGCGTGGAGCAAGAGGAAACTCTGGAGTTATTTTGTCACAGATTCTTAAGGGAATGTGTTCAGTTATTGCACAGACAGAAAACGATATAACCACGAAAATTTTTGCAAAGGCTCTTAATGAGGGTGCTGCTATTGCATATAAGGCCGTAACAAAGCCAAAAGAAGGAACTATTTTGACCGTTATTCGTGTTATGGCTGAAGCTTCAACACGTATCAGTAAGAAAGTTAATGATTTTGAACTCTTCTTTGATGAACTTCTTAAAGAGGGAGACAATATCCTTCAACAAACACCAGAGATGCTTCCAGTTTTGAAAAAAGCAGGGGTTGTTGATGCTGGTGGACAAGGTCTTCTCGTTATCTTTACAGGAATGCAAAGAGTTATTCTTGGAGACGAAGAAATAGACGTAAACCTTGAAGGTATGATGGTTACTCCAATGAAGGATAATGATTTCTTCGCTAACTTGGATAACCTTGCAGATATTGAATTTGCATACTGTACAGAGTTTATGGTTTCCAACATGAAAAAGAAAACTACTGTTAGTGATATCGACAAACTTCGTGAAAAACTCATGGAAATAGGCGATTCTGTTGTTTGTATCGGTGACTTGCAACTTGTAAAAGTTCACGTTCATACAAACCAACCAAACGTTGCTTTAGGTTATGCGCTTGAATTGGGCGAGATTATCAATATTAAAGTTGAGAACATGCTTGAACAAAACAGAGAGTTGAAGAGAATGCAAACCAAGGCACAGGAAGACTTGAAAGAGTTCGGTATTGTGGCTGTTGCTCCAGGAGATGGAATTGCAAACGTATTTAAGGATATTCAGGTTGACAACATTATTGAAGGTGGTCAGACCATGAACCCAAGTGCCGATGATGTTGCTAAAGCAGTAGATAAAGTAAATGCAAAGAATGTATTTGTATTCCCAAATAATAAGAACATCATATTGGCTTGTGAACAGGCAAAAGGCTTAACAAAGAAGTTTATCCACGTTATCCCTTCAAAATCAGTGCCAGAGGGCGTTTCTGGTGTTTTGGCGTTCAATCCAGAAGGGACTCTTGATGAAAACATTGAAGCCATGACAAGCAGCATAGCAAACGTAAAATCAGGTTCTGTAACTCATGCAGTTAGAACTACACACGTAGACGGATTTGACGTAGAAAAGGACGATATTATTGGACTTGGCAACAGTGCAATATTAGCAAAGGGTAATTTGGTAAATAACACCACAATGGACCTTATAAAGAAGTTGAAGACAGACGAAGTAGTAAGCATAACATTGTTCTATGGTAAAGATGTTAACGAAACAGAGGCTCAAGAGTTAGAACAAGAAGTTGGTAAGGAATTCCCAGACTGTGACGTATCGCTCATATATGGTGGACAACCAGTTTATTATTACATTTTGAGTTTAGAATAAGATATAAAAATATACGACGAAATGCCGTATATTTTTTTTATTTTTACCCACACTAATATTAGCAGAATAACTGCTAAAACAGGAGGTGCATTATGTCACATAAAAAGAGTATGAATAAAGCAAAGCAAAAGGAAAGTCGTACAACTAAAGATTGTTCAGGGTACGATAAAACCGAAACTCGCAATTCTAAATAATCTTTTAGACATAACAAACCAAAAAAGAGAGGAATAATAGTCCTCTCTTTTTTATAAAAAATAGAAGGTGATAAGTATGGAACTTCACCTTCTTTGAATATAATAACACAATTTGCAGAAAATGTCAATATGTTAATAAGGAGTTTTTATGAGGCTTTGGCATGTTAGTTTAATAGATGTTTTACCAAGACAACAGTTGTTGAGTCAGTGGCGTGAAATATTATATATAAAAGGGACTATTATAAGAAAGGGTAGTCCTCATCATTTATTGGTGAACGAGGTCTTGAGATATCCACTGTCAGACTTCAAAATTTATACTGATATGGTCACTGGGGAGATGGTTTATCGAGGATATAATGTGAACCTTGAAAAATATCGTGAGGTTATGGCATGGGACGGAGAAAACGCCTTTATATGTGGGGATATTGAAGACTTGCATAGTATGGAAAAACCGGGAAATTTCTCTGAAAGTTATGCAATTTTTATAAACTGGCATAACTATGCTTATCTTCGACAATGTTTGGCCAATCTAAAAGAGAAGTATGACCGAGGTGGAATAACTGAAGAAGAGTGGCAAAAAATAGACGGAAAGTTTCATGATATAATTTCAGAAATGAGAATATAAATTATTTTATTGTAAAAATATGTTTCATTTATAAAAAATAATATGATATAATCTGAAATATAAAGGAAATATATTGATGCTAGAACTAAAGAATGTTTGTAAAACATATAAGACAAAAAATAGACATTTATGTGTAGGTATAAAGGACGTATCCTTAACTTTTGGCGAAACCGGAATGGTTTTTATTTCTGGTAAAAGTGGTAGTGGAAAAACTACGCTTTTGAATGCCATAGGTGGATTGGATACGATTACATCTGGAAAAATTATTTTAGATGGAAAGGACCTTGCATCTTTTTCGCGTAAAGAATTAAACGCCTATAGAAACAATTATCTTGGTTTTATATTTCAAGATTACAACTTTCTTGAAGATTTATCAATATTCGAAAATATAGCTCTTGCATTGCAGTTACAAGGCGAGGATCCAGCAACCTAAAATATCAAAATGATACTTGATAAGGTCGGTTTAGGGGATTTATCAGATAGAAAAATTGAGGAATTAAGTGGGGGACAACGTCAAAGAGTTGCTATTGCTAGAGCCTTAATTAAAAATCCTAAAATTATTTTTGCTGACGAGCCTACAGGAAACTTGGATAATAAAACAACGGCTCAAATATTAAAACTTTTGAAATCACTATCTGCTGATAGACTGGTTCTTGTTGTTTCTCACAATCAAGAATCTATCATTGATTATTCGGACAGAATTATAACCTTGGCTGATGGTCAAGTGGTTAGTGATATAACCAGATACGAAGATACTCGAAAAGAAATTATTGTGAACAATGGTGAAGTATTCATTCCTCGAGATAAAAAGTTAAACGAAGACGATATGGACCTTATAAATGATAGTTTTGAGGACAATCCTTCATTGAAGATAAGAAAAGTTGACGGGGTGTTTAGAAAGACGCCACCGATGGAAGAGACAGGCAATAAACCAACTTTATCTGAACCTGAAAAGGTAAAAAGCAGATTGGCTTCTCATAAAGCCGCAAAAATCGGTTGGGCTATGATAAAGGCGTCAAAATTGAGATTTGCCATGTCAATTATAATAACAGCACTGTGTGTTAGTTTGTTCTGTTTAGGAATTGTATTGTCTTCGTACAATATATCAACCTCATCAGCAAAAACGTTCAAAAAGTTTGAATATGACACGGTTGTTTTGCGCCAGACAGTTAGAAGTCAGCTAACCGATGAATTAGCTAGTAATTTGGAATTGATTATACCAGAAGAAACAAAAAACAAAATATATTCTTCATTTGATGGAGATGTTTATGAACTTTATAGGTTGCCATTGTCATTCGGTACTATGTGGCATCTATTGGATAAATCAGTAGAATTGTTGGACTTGCAATCAGAATATCCAGAAGAGACTAATGGCCTCTTGCTTGTTTCAGAAGCTCAAGTTAAGAAGATATTAGAACTCGACGAAGTAGATTATATTATGGGAAGGTATCCTTCAAATACCAAACTTGAAGTTGCAATAACAGACTGTTTTGCCGATTTTTTAATATCTTCTCTAAATGACTATAACAATTACTTAGACGTGATAGACAAAGGAATAGTTGATACATTTGGTGAAAAAGTTGCAGTAAGTGGTATTATTGACACTGATTATGAAGATAGGTATTCAGAAATTTTATCAAGGTATAAAGATAGCCCATCTGGACTTTCAGATGACCCAAACTTTTACTCTTATATGTTTGATATTATAAGCAAATATACTGTTTTGTTTAGCAATAATAAAGACTTTATTTCTACATATTATCCAACAGTAAGCACTTCTTCGTTGGCAAATGTTGCGATATCAAAAGTTAATAAAAATGTCACCGGATTAGCTGCTGATTATTTTCCAATATTAAAACTTAACTACTTGCTCAAATCTCCTTTTAGGACAACTCTTTTGGCGAACTTGGCAGAATATAGCACCCTGGGAAATGATTACGCCGTTGCTAATCATAATTTGAATTTAGATAAATATAACGTTTACATGAGTACCACTAGATATAATAAATTATTCCGTACAAACCTTGGAAGTGGGAATATGAATGGTTTCTCTCGTAGAGACGTAAAATTGACTTTCTTTGAACCTGTGGGAAAAGATAGGGAATCAAAACTAAATGCACAGATGAAAAAAAAGTATTACTGTGCACGTTATAGGTGTGTATGATATAAGTGACGTCTATAGAGATGACATTCCATTTATTATGTCAGACGCGTTCATAGATGAACTCAATGCTGAAAAGTATGGGTTAACAGGTCTTTATTTGCAAAGCAGTGATTATAACTATAAATCAATTCTAAAAGTCGCAGATGAATATAACTTGATGCACACTACTCCAAGTTCAATTCCACTATATCAAGCAGAAAGAATCTTTAGTATATTCGGGCTTGTATTCGAGTGTATTTCTATAGTTCTTGCTATAGTTTCCATCATTGTTATGGTTAACTTTATAAACTCAATTATATTTAATAAACGTAAAGATATAGGGGTTCTTCGAGGAATAGGAGCAACGGGAAGAGATGTTTCTAAAATATTTATAATAATCTCTGCAATATGTAGTGCTTTTATCTCTATACTATCAATCGCGTGTTATTATGTTTTAGTAACTGTTACTAATTCGCTCTTGAAAGAGGGTATTGTTAAATACTCTGACATTTCTTCTATGGATAATGTTGCTATGCCGGGACTCAGTGTATGGCTTGTACTCGCAATCATCGGAGCTTCTGCTTTATTCATGTTTGCTACTACAATTTCACCAATGATAAGATTGGGTCGAAAGAAACCTATGGAAATAATAAACCAAAGATAGTAATGGACGAAAAATCAACAAAATTTTTGAAACTTTTTTGAAAAATCTGTTGATTTTTTATTCACTATTTGATATATTATAAATGCGTTCCTAGAGAACAGTACATTTACAATTAAGTAGACAAAAGAAAAATTTGTCAATATCGTGGGAGTTTAGCTCAGTTGGGAGAGCATCTGCCTTACAAGCAGGAGGTCATAGGTTCGAGCCCTATAACTCCCACCATTTTTGTTTTTATGGGGGATTACACAATTTTTCGATATATATCATAAAAGAATTGTGAGGATAAAAGTGTTTTCCATAAATTATGCGGGGGT
>CAYJCC010000038.1:0-6583 GCA_964368655.1 uncultured Lachnospiraceae bacterium
ATTTTTATAAGGTTTTGGACTTCATCAACCAGTCCGTTTTCTATCATTTTATCAACACGCAAGTTAATTCTATTATATAATTGTTCGCGTGGATAGTTTATGCCTATAATCAAGGGTTTTATCAAGTTTTGCATACTAGTTTGCATAGTATTATTCTCTCGTTCTATCTCTGATTTTTTCTTGTTTCCAAGAGTGCAGATTTCTATAGCACGAATAACTCGTTTCAAATTATTTCTATCAATCTTTTCAGCTGTTTCTGGGTCGAGTTTTTGTAGGACTTTGAAAACTTCTTCTTTGCCTTTTTCTTTGGCAAGAGTTTCATATTTCTCACGAAGAAGTTCATCTTTCATGCTTTCCCCATAAGATAGATTGGAAATCAATGCTTGGGCATATAATCCAGTACCACCTACAAAGATAGGCAACTTTTTTCTAGATGATATTTCAGAAAAGATTCTTTCGGCATCTTCTTTATACGCACTTACACTGTATTCAGCATCTACTGGCAAAAAGCCAAACAAATGGTGAGGAATACCTTTTTGTTCTTCTAGAGTTGGACGTGCTGTACCGATTTGCATTTCATCATAAATCTGCATGCTATCTAGATTAACAATCTCCCCTTTCATCTTTTTTGCAAGAAGAATGGCGATATCGCTCTTTCCAGACGCTGTTGGCCCTACTATTAAAATAGAGTTATAATTCTTCATTTATACAATCCTTTTGAACCATTTTTCAATTTCTTTGTCTGATACTGTTACAACGATTGGTCTACCATGTGGACAGAGCAAAACTTTTGTATCTTTTAGTAAACCAATAAGATATGACAATTCATTATCAGAAAGAATATCGTGTCCCTTTACAGCACTTCTACAAGCACTTTTTGCAAGATAATCTTTTAATATTTCAGCTTTGTTGGTAATTAAATTATTCTCTATATCTTTCAATATAGAATTGAAAAATTCAGTTAAGTTTATGTCTTTTAATAATAGTGGAACTTCTTGAATCTTAAAACTATTTATACCAAATTTTTCCATTTTGAAACCAATAGATTCAAATACATCGAGATTGTCCTCAATAAACTGACTTTTCATGGAGTTCGTATCGATAATGTAAGGAACAATCATTGGTTGAGACACAACGTCAGCGCTTTCAGTTTGCGCCTTAAACTTATCGTATAAAACGCGTTCGTGACCAGCATGTTGGTCTATTATATACATATCTGTTCCGATTTCAAGAATAATATATGTGTTAAAAAGTACCCCAATTACTTTATAATTGGATAAGTCTAATCCGATATCTTCTTGCTTGGAAACTAATTTTTGAGTGTTTAATAAACTCTTGCAAAGTTGGTCAGAAAGTCCTTCATCTGAAGCAATACCAAAGCCGCTGGACTTGCCAAGAAATCTGCTCAAATCTTCACGAATCTCCTGAAGTTTTACGGAATCCTCTTCTTTAGAAGATATTTCAGCAACTTTTATTTCTTCGGCAACAACGGGCTTTATTTCAAAAGTCTTTCCTTCGTTTGTAGGGACAAAACTCAAAGGTTTAGACAAAATTTTATCGAGTTTGATATCTTCTTCACTTTCAACTTTTTTGACCATAGAGGTCTCATAAAGAGTTTTAGCAACTGCGTTTAGTACG
Source organism: uncultured Lachnospiraceae bacterium (assembly GCA_964368655.1). Lineage (GTDB taxonomy): Bacteria > Bacillota > Clostridia > Christensenellales > UBA1242 > CAYJAP01. The sequence goes on from CAYJCC010000038.1 coordinate 1,639, forward strand.
GTCATAAATATAAGGTTTGAGTTTTCAAATTTTATATCGAGTTTGTTTGGATGAACGTTTACGTCAATACTATCCAAAGGCATATTTATATTCAGAACAAAAAATGGAAAAGCCCCTTTCATCAGATATGGTTCATAGGCTTTATATATTGCTGTTGATACTGTTTGATTAACAACATATCTTCCATTTACAATCAAAGTCTGATATGTTCTGTTTGGTTTGGAAAAAGTTGGTTTGCTGATATATCCATATCCGGAAACACCATTCTTTTCAAAGGAAACTTCAATTAAACTATCTATTGTTGATTTTCCATATACAGAATAGATAGTATCAAACAAGTTCGTACCTGGGGAATTGAATATTTGCTTTCCGTCGGCGATATATTTAATCATTATTGTAGGATTTGCAAGAATGAGTCTTGTTATATAGTTTGTAATTTCAGCTTCTTCTTGTTTTGGTTTCTTAAGGAATTTAGCCCTTGCTGGAACACAATAAAATAAATCTTCAACATTTATATTTGTTCCGTCTGTGCAATAAATATCTTCGACTTCGCTTAGTTCTCCACCCTCTCCATGTATTTTCTTTCCACAGTCAGCACTTGCTGTCTTGCTCATAAGAGTTACTTTACTTACGGCACAAATACTACAAAGCGCTTCACCACGGAATCCAAGAGTACCAATTTTTTCTAGGTCGTCAACAGTACAGATTTTACTTGTTGCATGAGGTAAAAATGCTTTTGTTATTTCACTTGCCTCAATACCACAACCGTTATCAAATACACGCATACGAGAAATACCACCGTTGACAATCTCAACGGTTATTTTTGTAGCACCTGCATCGATACTGTTTTCCACCAATTCTTTTATAACAGATGCTGGACGTTCTACGACTTCACCAGCTGATATTCTGTTAAATATGGTTTTATCTAAAATATTTATTTTTGCCATTTTTCTTCCTTATTTTTTTACTTTATCTACTAAATCAAGCAAGATATCAAAAGCGTTTAATGGAGATAACTTATTGATATCAATGTCTTTCAATCTGTTTATAATTTCATTCACGTTGTACTTATTTTCATAAGCCATAGAAGTTGTGTTTTGTAATGCACTATCTGTTGAAACAGACTGTTGTTGTAGATTGTGCAAAATATCCTTTGCTTTGTCTATAACTTCTTTTGGTAACCCTGCCATGTTGGCAACTTCAATACCAAAACTCTTATTTGTTCCACCACGCACAATTTTTCTTAAAAACAATATTGTGTTATTAAATTCTTTTACGTTTATTCTGTAATTTCTAACGCCTTCAAGTCTTCCTTCAAGTTCGGTTAATTCATGATAATGAGTGGAAAATAATGTTTTACATTTTATATTCTTGGAAATGTAATCTACAACGCTCCAAGCAATGCTTAAACCGTCCAAAGTACTTGTTCCACGTCCTACTTCATCAAGAATGACAAGGCTGTTCTCGGTAGCATTATTTAAGATATTACTTACTTCTACCATTTCAACCATAAATGTACTTTGTCCGAAAGCAACGTCATCTGAAGCACCAACTCTAGTAAATATACGGTCGGTTAATGCTATTTTTGCACTTGAAGCAGGAACAAAACAACCGATATGTGCCAATAAGACAATGTGAGCTACTTGACGCATGTATGTGCTTTTACCAGCCATGTTTGGACCAGTTATAATCATGGTGTGGTTTTCATTATCCAAAGTTGTATCGTTTGGAATAAACTCTTCCTCTTTTAGTAATGCTTCAACAACTGGGTGTCTGCCATTTTTTATTTCAATGGAATGTACATTTTTATTGATGACAGGCTTTACGTAGTTTCTGTTTATAGCAACTGTTGAAAAACTCAATAGAACGTCAAGAACAGAAACAGCGTCTGCAGTACACTGCATATCTGCAAGCCTACGCATCAAGGACTGTCTAACGTCTTGGAATATTTTTTCTTCGAGTTTTATTTTGTTTTCTTCAGCGTTAAGGATTTTATCTTCCATTTCTTTTAACTCTTCTGTTATGAATCTTTCAGAGTTAACAGTTGTTTGTTTTCTTTGATATCTAAATGGAACAAGAGAAACTTGTCCACGTGCAACTTCGATATAGTAACCAAAAACTTTGTTATATGCTATTTTGAGATTTTTAATGCCCGTTTCTTGTTTTTCTCTGGCCTCAAGTTCTGCTAACCATCTTTTTCCAGAATGTGAAATATTAATGATTTCATCTAATTCGGTATTATACCCTGAACGAATATATCCGCCATCTTTAAGAAGGAATGGAGGATTGTCCACTATAGCATTTTTAACAAGTGAAACAATGTCAGAAAAATCAAATATGCTTTCACGAATGTTCTTAAGCATTGCACAATCCATAGATTGTAAGTTTTGATTTATTTGTGGGAGTTGTTCAAGAGAACGTGCAAGAGCCACGGCATCTTTAGGCATAAAGTTACCGTATGCTAATTTACCACATAATCTTTCAATATCGTAAACCTCATTAAGAATCTTGTTGAGTTCTTGTCTAACAATAATGTTTTTAGTAAGTTCTTCAACTGCATCAAGACGTCTGTTTATTTCGGTTAAGTTGTTTAATGGTTGGTCTAACCAACTTCTTAACTTTCTAGCACCCATATGTGTTTGAGTGTTATTCAACAACCACAATAAAGAACCTCTCTTCTTTCTGTCTTTCATAGTTTCAGTAATTTCGAGGTTTCGTCTAGTGTTTGCATCTAGGTTCATGTAGTTGTTGTTAGCAAATAGTTTGATATTATTTATTTGTTTCAAGTCTCTTTTTTGAGTATCCAACAAGTATGATATAAGAGCGCCACCACTAGAGATGGCAAAGTTTTTATCTCCTATATGAAAAGAGGTTAAATTCTTTGTTTCTAATTGAGTGCATAGTACTTTATATGATATCTCAAACATAAACGCTGATTCATTATACAAAGTAAAGTTTGATACCCATTGGAGTTTGAACACGCCTAGTGATTCTTTGTTAGAGAAAAATTCTTCGTTACAAACAACCTCTCTTGGTTTTACTTGTATCAATAAGTCGTTTACGTCCTCTAATGACCCGTTGGTTATTTCAGTAACACGGAACTCGCCTGTGGAAATATCTGTATAACTTATTCCAAAATTGTTTGATTGTTGAAAAACACAAGCAATATAGTTGTTTTCGTTTTCGTCCAACATACTGCTGTCTATTACTGTTCCGGGAGTTATCACGCGTACAACATCTCTGTCAACAATCTTTACTCCTTTTGTTGGTTCTGTTAGTTGTTCACAGATTGCTACCTTATATCCTTTTTCAATAAGTTTTGCAACATATCCTTCAACTGCATGATGAGGAACACCACACATTGGAGCGCGTTCATCTAATCCACAATCTCTACCTGTAAGAGTAAGTTCAAGTTCGCGACTTGCAACTTTCGCGTCATCAAAGAACATTTCGTAAAAATCTCCCAGCCTATAAAAAAGCAATGTATCTTTGTACTTCTCTTTTGTGATTAAATATTGTTGCATCATTGGTGATAGAGCCATTTATTTCTCCTTTATTATCTCTCCATATAACTTTTTGTCTTCGTATTTTATTATTCTTACGTCGTGATATGTTTCGAGTTTAATTTTTTCATTTGTTTCTATAAATATGTTTTTACCACAATCTATTTGTCCGTAGTATCCTTCTAAACCTTGTTCTATTATTAAACAATCTTGAATACTACCGATTAGTTCTTGATTATGCTCTGCTGCTATTCCTTTTGATAGTGCTAAAAGTTTGTTTACTCGTTCGCGTTTTACATTCAAAGGAATCTGATTATCCATTTTATCAGCAAGAGTTCCCTTGCGTCTGGAGTACATAAATGCAAATACCCCGTTATATCTAACTTTTTTCACTAGATTGTATGTGTCTTGGAAATCTTCTTCGGTTTCTCCTGGAAAACCAACAATTATGTCTGTTGAAAGTGCTAGATTTGGAATTTGCTTTTTCATCTTCTGAACAACGTTGAGATAATGCTCGGCAGTATATTTTCTGTTCATTGTTTCTAGGACCTTATTACTACCCGATTGTACTGGTAGATGAACGGCTTTGCTTAACTTTTTTTCTTTGCCAATTAACGCTATACATTCATCGGTTAAATCTTTTGGATGAGAGGTCATGAACTTGATACGGAAGTCCCCCTCTATTTTGCATAGGTCTGAAAGCAATTCAGCAAATGAACCCTCTTGACAGTCGTTTCCGTAACTATTTACATTCTGTCCTAACAAAGTGATTATTTTGTAACCTTGTTGAACTAACTCTTTGACTTCCTCAATTATTTCGCTTTTTTTTCTGCTACGTTCTCTTCCTCTAACATAAGGTACTATGCAATATGTACAAAAGTTGTTGCAGCCGTACATGATATTGACCCAAGCATTCAAACCACTTGTTCTGTTCATCGGAGTATTTTCATCTATTTCTTTTTCTTTGTCCCAAACTTCGCATATTGTCTTATGTGTTTTTTCATAGTTTTTTACATATTCACCAAACTCGTTTAAGTTATGGGTTCCAAAGACTATATTTACGAAAGGATAACGTTTTATGAACGCTTCAGCTTTTCCTTCATTTTGAGCCATACAACCACATATTGCAACTATAAGGTTAGGCTTTTTTGCTACGATTTTTTGTAACATGCCCACGTTTGCAAAAATTTTATGTTCCACACCATCTCTAATACAGCAAGTATTAAAAACTATAATATCGGCATCGGTAATATCTTCTGTTGATATATACCCTAACCCTTCAAGCATTCCGGAAAGTTTTTCGCTTTCATGAACGTTCATTTGACAGCCGTATGTTTTGATGAGATACTTCTTCAAAGCAAAAACCTCCATTTTATTAACACAATTGAATTATACTATTTTTTAAGAAATATTTCAACACATATAAAAGTATTATTTAAGAT
>CAYJCC010000039.1:0-6441 GCA_964368655.1 uncultured Lachnospiraceae bacterium
ATGAATTTTTTATTATAATTTTCCTGTCATTTTTAATGAAACTCTAAAGTCTAAAGCGTCTAAAAAGTTTTCTTTATCTTCTAGCGTCGACAAAAACTTTTTCCATTTCTTATTGTGAAATCTGTCAAAATCTCGGGCTATCTCCAAGGTATCCGTCTTGTTTGCTCTCATCTCTTCAAAAACCTTGTTTATTTTGCCCTTGATTGACTCTGTCAGTTTCTCTCTAACTTCAGGCGTAAGATATTGTTTGGTTGAATCTTGCATCTTTGCACTATAATCTTCACTTTCTGCTGAATCAAGTTTGAACGTCAACTTTATTTCCACGTCATAATACGGCTGGTCTCCATCAAATTTAACCTTAGTAGAAACACTTTTCCTTACAACTTCAAAATTTATTTTTGCGTTAACAAAATTTTCATCTGTTACCCCTTCAATGGTCAAGTTGCTTTTTTTAGTTTCCTTTGACAAGAAGTTATATCCCGCAATTTCTTCCTTGGATATCTCTCTAATCTTGACACCCTTTCTCAATATGGCAGTTCTACCCTCGCTCTTCACCTTCTTTTTACTGCTTGAAGAAGAGCCACCTGACGAACCTCCACCTGAACCTCCTGCACTGGTGGACTCTCCAGACTGGCTTTGCCCACTGCTTCCCGTTGAACCCCCTGATGAACCTCCACCCAAACTACTGGATTCTTGGTCGGACTGTTCAATAGATATGATAGGAACAAAAGTCCCATTAGATTCAGAAAAATACTTTTTATAGAAAGTTTCAATATCCGTCTTTGAAGTGAACAGGTATTCGTCATTAAAGTTGATAAGATTGCGTAAAGACAACGCTAAATCATTATTATTTGTTGCGATAGCCCCCAATAAGTCTTTTGCCGTTGTGTCACAGTTGACTATGGCAGCGTTTGTCGCCATATTGTTGCTACGGATAAAAAAGTCCATCTGTAATGCGAGATTTTCTTTCATAATTTCCTCGCCAAAAACAATCGCCTCACAGTGAGCTAACCCAAGAACTTTTCCTAAACTTAAACTTATTTTATTGACAGCACTTGCAATGTCTTTTTCTTCTTCACTAACCAACTGCACACTTTCGGTAGAACCATTCTTGTTTGGAACTACAATCAATGCACTAACTTCTATTCCGTTTTCAGTCTTATCTATTCCCATCGCCGTAACAACGGCCTTTCTTTCCACTTCGGCATCTAAATAAATGGCTACTGGGAAGAAAATTATCAGCAATAGCAGAAAAGCATAGAAAATTTTTCGCTTAAATATTTTCTTCAACTTTCGCATCTTTCTTCCTCCTTCCATTTACTAGAGCCGCAAAGAATAATATGACGGGAACTATTACCTGAAAAATTATTACTAACGTGCAGAAAACTGGCGACAAGAAAAACTCTATCATCTTTGCCAAGTTAAGGGATAGGACATACAAGATAATCGTAATCATAACAGACACAATTAACACAGAAAGATTTTTATTCAAGGTGGTAACTTCAATAAAAGTATCCACCGTGAAAAACATAAATATTCCCGACTGCATCAAAAGAGTCACTATCCACAGAATTATTGATAGCCAGTCCAATCTTCCAATGGTTGTAGGATTAGTTGAATGTAAAGGAACGTCGCTCACAGCCAACTGTTGGTTTATCCCAGTGTTTCCAAAAAGAGAAATGAAAACAATGTTAAGTACGACAACAAAGATCGCCGTTGCCAAAGCATAATAAAATATCTTGCTAGTTTTGTCCTTGCCCATTCTAACTTTTCCTATCATCAGAGCCAAAAGTAAATGGTCTCCAAAAGAAAAAGCCGTTTTACCTATCGTCTCTCCAATAGGACCTAGCCCATCTTCCAATATCGGAAATATGCTAAACACGTCTATTTTTTCTATAGGTATAATTATCATTAACAAAACCCCAATCAACACTATAAAGAAAATAAGTTCAACACTTCTTCCCAAAGCCTTTAAGTTTTTACTTGCCATAAAAAGAGAACTTGCAACGATTGGCAAAATAAACATTGTCAATGAAAAATCATCAAACAATGTATCCTGAAAGTATGTATGTGCTTCTTTCATAATCAATATGGTTTTTATAAACAAGTAGATAAACAAGACAGAAAACACCATTTTTGTGACAACAACACCGTATGTTTCTGACATTATCTCCTTAAATGTTTTATTTGGGAATTTCTTCAAAACATACACAACCATTGCCACCATTAAGAGGTCTATGATAAAACTTCCTGCTGTTGAAATGTAACTATTGATACCGGCAAACTTAGAAATCAAGGCTGGGAAAATAAGAAACTTTACGGACACCATGCTGAAACTTAACATCATGGCAGCCTGTCTCATTGTTAGTTGTTTCATTCCTTACCTCCTCGTGTTCGAGTCATACGAATCGCCTTCTCATTTGGAATAGAGCGAGGTCTGGTCTTCATGTCAACTAAATCAGCCTTCATGATTGCGTCCTTATAATCACTAGCATACTTTGGAGCAAACGGAGCAAAATATGCCGCTCCATAGTTATCAAAGTCGTTCAAATACACTATCAAGAAAACCGTAAACAAAACTATTCCATAGAAGCCCAGAACCCCTCTCGCTATAGTAAATATCAGTCTCAACAAACTCAACTGCGCTGCCTCGTCTGGCACGGTGTATAAAGTGATGCCTGAAATAGCAACAATCATAACTGCCGGTGGAGAAATCAACCCTGCTTTAACGGCAGTGTCTCCAAGAATTAACGCACCAACAATAGATAACGCCAAACCCAAATATTTTGGCATTCTCAAACTAGCCTAGTAAAGTATTTCAAACAACACTAATACAAATAAAATTTCTGCAAAAGGAGTAAGTGGCAATCCCTGCATAGAGTTCATGATTGTAACAATAAACTTTAATGGAATTGCCTTATAATGATAGAGTTGTATACTTATATATAATCCCGGTAAAAGCAAAGTTATCATCATGCTTATGATTCTCAAAACTCGCAAAAAAGTCGCACGAGAATGTTGGCTGTAATAATCATCACTATTTTGGATATCTTCCATAAATATAAAAGGTAAAGTTAAGATAATCGGTGAACCATCAACAAAAATGGCTATTCTGCCCTCCAATATCTTTCCTGCCACTATATCAGGTTTTTCAGCCGTCCCCACTTGCTTAAACATGCTATGGGGGTGTTCTTCTAAAAATTGTGCTATGTAGAAAGAATCGATAATCCCATCAATATTTATTTCTTTTATTCTCTTTATAATCTTTTTAACCGTTTCTTTGGGTGCAATGTCGTCCAAATACGCCACACAGACTTGAGTTTGAGACAAGTTTCCAACCTGTAGATATTCAGTCTTCAGACTTTTCCCAGATATTATACGACGCAACATTACAATGTTGGTCTTTAGATTTTCAATAAAACCTTCTCTCGGTCCTTTCAATACTGCACTAGTTGGTGGTTCCGTGATTGAACGTTCCTTAAAACTATTCACACTCGCCTTTATAGCCTCTTTTTGCCCCTCCACGAGGATTATTGCATCCCCGTGCAAAATAGTCTCCAACCACTTCTTCATGCCCGTCTGAGAGGCTAAATCGGGAAAGAAAAAAGCTTCCTTCATTAAATACTGAATAACGCCTTCTTGAGGAAGACTTTTTACCAAACTAGCTGGATATAAAATGTTCTCGCTGATATGTTCAGTTGACGCCAAGCCTCGAATATAACAGATGGCGCAAGAAAGGTCGGCCACACTGAATTCTTTAACAATTAAATCGTCACTGTTTCCACACGAGGTTTTTAACTTTTTTATATTTTTTTGCAAGTCTGTTTGTTGCATAAAAAAACTCCCACATTTTTGTTATTTTGTGGAAGTTTTTTGTTTTTATTCTGATATAAGATTAAGCTTCTGTAGTCATATCGTAAAGGTCGATTACTCTACAAGACCCATATATATAGGTTGAACCATCATACCCATACAAATAAGATACAGACGTTCTGTCATTAAGATAATATCCCAAAATTCCTGTAAACTCTATATTGAAGACTGGATTTGCTGCCTTTATTGAATCGAAAGCAGATTGAAGAGCTGTATTTGTAGTGCTGTTGAATATTGAGTTAACATAAACATTGTTATACAATAATACTTCAATATCTGTCAATCCAGCATACAATACATACATGGTTAAAATCTCAAAATCTTCGGCATCTTTAACAACAAAGTCTTTGTTATCATCTAAATAATATTTGCTGTAATCAGTATTGATATGTGCAGACTTTCTACTGTTCAAATATGAAACAAGGTTATCAACCGTGATGGCTGTTTTAACTGTGTCATATTCTCCAGATAAAGCAGTCTCAATATATGACGCAAAATCGGTGTATTTTGTATTCATGAGGTCAATCGTTCTTGCTAACAAGTCAGCATATTCTCTTCTTCCTTCAAAAGTTGGTGTTGCATTATTATAAATAAACGCCTTTATCTGACCGGAAACTGTACTTCCAAAGATTGAACTTGTACCATTAAATACATACTCTATAACTTCATTTAGTTTTAAGTTGTTTACCAGCTTATCAACGTCTATGGAGTTAGAATCCCAATATGAGTAATAGTTTTCAGCAACATGGGTTCTTTGGAAAGAATCTGTGTATGCACTCGCAAACTCTTCATGGTCTTCATCATCTGGAATTAAGAAATTATTGTGTGAAAGGTATTCTTCATATTTTCTAGTTGTGGCATCATAGGTTTGTTCTTCTGTCCATGTAATATCACACATATACCATTCATTATCAATATTTATCTTGTTCCATGCATGGCCACCACCATTCGCGTATCCTATAACACGGTAAACATCTAATCCTTCCATATTACATAGAAGCGAGAATGTTTTACTATATCCATCACAAACAGCTAATCCGTCTTCTAAAACACCTTCCAAGAAGTATGCTCTACATTTTATATTATTGTTGTTTGAACTTATTGATGGAGTTTGTATCGTTGCTTGCTTGCCGGTTTCAGCATAGTCATAGACGGTATTTAAGCAAATCCAGTCAAATATAGAACGTGCTTTTTGATATTCACTCATACCCTCATAAATTACTTCTCTCAAAACATCTTTAGCCTTATTATAAAGCCTTAAAGCTGTACAATTTTCTTCTGTTGCTCCCGTTGGAAAAGTAGGTGTAAAACCATTTTCTACTGCCCAATATAATTGTTCAGAGGTTCTTACTTCAATTTTTCTCTCTTCACTATCACTTGCAAACGAATTATAAGTAGTAGTTCTTGCTGTTAGGCTAGGATCCGTAGTGATGGCCTTATTCTCATAATAACCAAACATAAACTGACTATCATCATCTCTCAATGTAGTTTCAACAACGTGACGTACTGATGATGTTATTGTTGGTTCGAATAAAGTATTTGTTGTTGGCTCTGCATTAGGATAGTTAAAGTCGATGCAATATTCATCAGAAGATGAAGATGCTTGTATTACAGAGTATGAAACACTCATAGTTTCAAAGAAACCACCAACCGTTCGATTTGAACCAAATACTGCTGATAGAGATGTATTTAATCCGTTTATTCCTCTGGTATTAAAAGTTGATGAAAGTTGAATATTCAACTCGTCAAGCCTATTAATAAAGGAAAAATAACAAATTTCAGTCAATTCGTCCATTCCGGTGATATAATAATCGCCTAAAACGTTTCCGAATACAAATACTTCACTATAATCGCCATGGTCTTCCTTGTTGTATAAAACAGTATTACCATAACACAATTTGCCATCTACAATAGCCCCTACTCTAACGGAAATTATCTTTTCAAGACTTTCTCCAAAAAGATTAGAAAGGTGTACTGAATTTTCACTCACTTCTATTGTCGTGTTCGCCGTAGACCCAGACATATAGAAACAAACATAATAATCAGAAACTCCTTCTATTGCGTCCCAAGTCAATTGAGAATTTTGAATTTTTACATTTTGTGGAGCATTTGTACCACTGTTATCTATTATTTCTGAAGATGTATCAACCTGATTTTCATGGTTGTCTTCAGGAACATAGGTGTAAGCAACCTGATTGCTTTTTTCACTGTCAAATTCTCCATCGCCCTTTGCTACTACTGTAAAATAGTGTCTTGAAACATTCTTATCTATGTTTGATATAAAGTCATGAGAAGTTTTTCCACCATCGGCCCTCGCAACATCTGCAATCTTTGTTTCTCCGTCATACAGACTATAACTATCTGCACCAGAAACGTTATTCCAACTGGCAACTGTTCCCTCTATTTGAAGAGTTGGCGCCTCTAATTGACTAGGCCAATTCAAAAGAGAACAAGCTGTAAATAAAAAACAGCTTATTATCAAGACGCAAACTACCTTAAAAGCATTACCAAATCTACTTCTTTCTTTCATCATTTCTTTATCCTTGATTTTTAATAACATATTTATTG
>CAYJCC010000040.1:0-6303 GCA_964368655.1 uncultured Lachnospiraceae bacterium
GCCATTTTTTTCTGTTAATATGTTATGTGTAAATTCGTTTGCTCACTCATATTTTTTCTATAAATGGGCAAAGAAAATAGAACACTGGATAAATTTGGAGGGTAGTTTTGGCTGAATATAATAGTAAAGACATTCTGGTTCTTGAAGGACTAGACGCAGTAAGATTAAGACCAGGAATGTACATTGGAACAACAGGAACAAAGGGTATGCACCATTTGTTGTGGGAGATTATCGATAACTCTGTCGATGAGATAAGCAACAAGTTCGGAGACAAAATCACGGTTACCATGCATACAGACAACTCGATAACAGTAGAGGATAATGGTCGTGGTATTCCAGTAGATAAGCATCCAAAACTTAAAGTTAGTGGTGTACAAGTTGTATTTACTCAACTTCATGCTGGTGGTAAGTTTAATAATGATAACTACTCATATTCGGGTGGTTTACATGGCGTTGGTGCGAGTGTTGCCAATGCTCTTTCACGTTGGTTAAAGGTAACTGTTTTCAAAGACGGGTACGAGTATTTCATGGAGTTTGCTTCTATCGAGAAGGGAAAATCTGTTGTAGGTGGAGTGCCTGTTGCACCTCTAGAGCAGAAAGGTAAAACGACTAGACAAGGAACAATCGTAACTTTCTTGCCAGATGATAGAATTTTCAAAGATGCTAGATTTGATTATGATACTATCCGTAAACGTTTGAAGGAACTTGCGTTCTTGAACAAGGGAATGGAAGTTGAGATAGTTGATGAAAACGTTACAACGGAGAATGGTTTTAGAACAAGAAAATATAAGTTTGAAAAGGGTTTGACTGACTTTATGCTCAGTCTTAATACCAGCAAAAGTTTGGTTAATTCACAGCCAATTTATATCGAAGGAAAAACTCCGATTGTTGATTTGGCTTTGGCAATTCAGTATACCGATGACTATGCTGAAAATATCTATAGTTACGTAAACAACATTCCAACATCTGAGGGTGGAACACACGAAGTTGGATTGAAAAGTGCAATCACGAGAGCCTTTAACGAGGTGTCTAGAGATGCTGGAATTCTTAAAGAGAAAGATGCTAACTTAATGGGCGAAGATTATCGAGAAGGTATAAACGTAATTCTTTCTATAAAAATGAAAAATGTGCAGTTTGAGGGGCAGACCAAAACTAAACTTGGAAACCCAGAGGCAAAAACAGAAGTTGAAGGCATCGTATACACGGGATTAAAGAATTATTTCACTGGACCAAAGACAAAGACAATATTGGCTGATATCATGAATAAGGCAAAGGGTGCGGCAAAAGCTAGAGAGGCTGCTAAACATGCAAAAGAAGCTAGTCGTAAGCAGAGCAGTGCAGATACGTATAGCCTTGTTGGAAAGTTAAGCAGTTGTACAGGAAAGGACTATGTTAGAAATGAGGTGTTTATTGTTGAGGGAGACTCTGCTGGTGGAAACGCAAAACAGGCAAGAGATAGAAAGTTCCAAGCAATATTACCATTGAGAGGAAAACCTCTGAACGTTGAGAAGAAACGTATAACACAAGTATTAGATAACGAGGAAATTAGAACGATAATCAGTGCGTTGGGAACAGGAATTGGTAATGATTTTAATATCAACAATTTGAAATATCATAAAGTTATCATTCTTGCCGATGCCGATCAAGACGGTGCACATATTCGTGCAATTTTAGTAACTTTCTTCTATCGTTATATGAGAGAGTTGTTGAGCGAGGGCCATGTATATGTTGGAATAGCACCTTTGTACAAGGTTCATAAAAAGAATTTTGAAGAGTATGTTTATGAAGAAAGCGAACTTCAGAACGCTATAAAGAGATGTGGGGCTGGATACGAAATCCAACGTTATAAAGGTCTTGGTGAAATGTCTGCAGAACAGTTGTGGAACACTACAATGGACCCAGAGAAACGTGTGTTGGTTCAGGTATCATTGGAAGACGTTGGAGAAGCAGAAACAATGATTACAACTTGGATGGGTGATAATGTCGAGGCAAGAAAACAGTATATTACAGATAACGCAAACTTCAACAAAGAAGATGCTTTGGATAAGTTGAAAAAATAAAGGGGAACTGCAAACAAAAAGAGGAGTGAACAGATGAAAGATAAAAATCAAGAACATGATGATAAAGGTTTCAGAAATTATGTTACCAAATCTGTGGAAAGAGTTCTCCACGAAAGTATGTTGCCATATAGCGAATTCGTTATTATGGACAGAGCGTTACCACGTGTAGAAGATGGATTGAAGCCTGTACAAAGAAGAGTCCTTTACAGTATGTTAGAAGTTGGAGTTCTTCCAGATAGACCATATAGAAAAAGTGCTAGAATAGTCGGAGACTGTATGGGTAAATACCACCCACACGGAGACAGTAGTATTTACGGAACAATGGTAAGAATGGCTCAAGAGTTTAACATGGGAGAGGTTCTTGTAGATGGACACGGAAACTTCGGTTCTGTCGATGGAGACTCTGCTGCTGCTATGAGATACACCGAGGCAAGATTGTCTCCAATATCTTTGGAATTGTTGAGAGACATTGAAAAAGACACGGTAAAATGGAGTTTTAACTTTGATGATAGCCGTAAAGAGCCAGATATGTTGCCGGGCAGATTTCCAAACCTTTTGGTAAATGGTTGTACTGGTATCGCAGTTGGACTTGCAACAAATATACCAACACATAACTTGGGTGAAACCATCGATGGTGTAGTGGCGTATATCGATAACAGAAACATAACATTGCCAGAATTGATGAAATATATTCCAGCTCCAGATTTTCCAACAGGGGCATACTTGTTGAAAAATTCAGAGTTTGAAAAAGCATACGAGACAGGAAGAGGCAGACTCTTTATACAAGCCAAAGTAGCTGTTGAAAATGCTGAGAACGGTAAGAAAAACATAGTTATAACAGAGATTCCATTCAACGTTAATAAAAGTGTTCTTTTACAAAAGATTGCAAAAGAGAAAGATGAAGATACAACGGGAGTTCTTTCATATATCTACGAAATTGTCGACGAAAGTGATAGAATGGGAACTCGTGCAGTTATCAAGTTGAAAAGAGATGCTAACGTGGACGCAATATTAGCAATTCTTTATAAGACTACCGAATTGAGAGTTGCATTTAATGTGAACATGGTTGCTATCGCAGACGGTAAACCTAGATTGATGGGATTGTTGGATATCATAAAATATTATGTTGATTATCAACAACAAGTTATATATCGTAGAACAAAATTTGATCTTGAGGCTTGTCTTAAAAAAGAACATATTCTCGAGGGATTATATATTGCAATATGTAACATTGACGAAGTAATCCGTATTATCAAAACTAGCAAAAGTACCGTTGAGGCAAAAGCTAGTTTGATAGAAAGATTCAAACTTACTGACGTTCAAGCTCAAGCAATTTTGGATATGAGACTTGCAAGACTTACAAGCCTTGAAGTTGATAAGTTGGTAGAAGAATTAAAGAGATTGAAACAACTTATAAGAGAATATACTCAAATATTAAAGAGTCCACAGTTGCAAATGGATATCGTTAAGAAAGAATTGCTTGAAATAAAGAGCAAATATGCTACTCCTCGTCGTACCAAAATAATTGAGGTAGATTCTTCTGTGATAGAAACTACAGCAATTATCATGGATATAAGCGAAGATTTATATGTTGAATTTACTCCAAACCAAACGGTAAAGAGTATTCCTCAGAAAAATTATAACTTGGCAACAAAAGAATTGGGAGACAATTCTACAATCTTTGAAATTCCACAAGTTATGATGAGAGCCAATACTAAAGAAAACGTAATAGTATTTACCGATGCAGGAAATTGTTATAAATTAAGTGTTAACTCAATTCCTCAATGTAAGTTCAGAGATAAGGGATATAAATTGACCAATCTTATTAAAAACTTGTACGCTGAAGAAAATATTGTGGCAGCGTTAAGAGAAAAGGACGTTGTTAACGCAGATAAACTTTTGATGGTAACCAGACAAGGAATGATAAAAGTCAGTGCAGGTTCAGAGTACAACATTCAAAAGAGCAGTGCAGCAGCTATCAAGTTAAAAGAGGGAGATAGAGTCGTATATGTTACACCTTACACTTCTGGAAGACTTGCAATGGTAAGCACAACTGGAATGGGGGTTTGTGTTCCTGTTGATGACGTGACACCAACTGGTAGGACCAGCGTCGGGGTTAAAGGTATGCAAACCTCAAGCGACGTTGACTATGTTGTGGGAACTGCAATTGTTAGCGATAAAGATAATTTCACAATTGCAACAAGTACAGGTTTTGCAAAGAATATGTCAGTTACCGAACTTCCTGAATTACCAAGAAATCGTAAGGGTGTAAAGATAATGAGTGGCAAGTCTGCGTTCAAGATTATGTACGCCGGATTAGACGATTGTGTTTGTGCAAGTGACAATAATTTGATATTTGTTGGAAAGAAATCAGCAATGTTTGGAAACAAGGCAAGTGCAGGAAAATCAATCACTTCTAGCAAGACAGGGGTTAAGGTAGATAAGGCATACGCATATCAACTTTATGATTAAATAATTAAAAAATAAGCATTTTTTAGAGCCAGTTATAATATATTTTTATAACTGGTTTTTTGTTGATAAAAAAACATCATTTTTCTAAATAACACAACAAAAACCCGTAAAAAAGGATACCGAGAAAAATGGTCAAAAATATTGGTATATATTATTATATAGGGGTGAGTTATGAAATTTGTAATACTTAAAAAAAGTTTGCTTGTGTTCGTGGTAGCATTGATTATTACGGCAGGGCTGTTAACTATAACTTATGGGGGAACAAACTATGCATCTGTCTATTTTGGAGATACTCCAAGAAAGATACCTGTGTACTGTGTGGAGACTGAAGAAAAGACAGTTGCTTTAACTTTTGACTCGGCATGGGGAGCAGATAAAACTCTTGATATTATTAAAACTTTACAAGAATATGACGTAAAAGCCACTTTCTTTTTAGTTGGCTTTTGGGCAGAAGAATACCCTGACATGGTAAAGGCTATAGCCGATGCTGGACTGGAGATTGGAACTCATAGCAATACCCATTCAGACTTCGCTAACCTCTCTGAAGACCAGATAAAACTTGAACTCGAGACTTCTATTGATTTAATAAAAAAGGCTTCTCCAGAAACCGAGGTTACCTTATTTCGTGCGCCATACGGCAGTTATAATAACCTGACATTGACAGTCGCAGAAAGCATGAATCTTCAAACTGTTCAATGGGACGTTGATACTTTGGACTGGAAAGGAACTAGTGCTATCGAAATAGGAAATAGAGTTATAAATAAGGTTAAGAACGGCTCTATAATTCTTTGCCATAACAATTCGGACAATATCCTTGAAGCGTTGCCTATAATGTTAGATAGGTTAAAACTTGCAGGGTATAAAGTGACAAGTGTAGGTGATTTAATCATGAAAGATAATTTCGTGGTAGACCATACAGGAATGCAAAAAGCAAAATAAATAAAACACATTTTGGAGGAATAAATGATAAACCAAGCAGATAATAACAAGGTATATATTTCAGGTAGAGTGGCAACCGAGCCTGTATTAACACATGAGTTGTTCAATGAAGGATTCTACGAATTCAAAGTTGAAACAAAAAGATTGAGTGAAATGTCGGATTTGATTCCAGTTACTATAAGTGAACGCTCCATGCCAAGTGGTTTGAGTGTGGGAGATATGTTTTCTTGCCAAGGACAGTTTAGAAGTCATAACGTTTTGGAAGGGGAAAGAAGTCGTCTGTTGTTAACTTTATTTGTACAGGAAGTCTTGGAGTACGACGAAAACACTCCAAGCAACTTGATTGAAATAGACGGATTTGTGTGTAAACAACCAGTATATCGCACAACACCTTTTAAGAGAGAAATTTGCGACGTTTTGATTGCTGTCAACAGAAACTATAACAAGTCAGACTATATACCTTGTATTGCCTGGGGCAGAAACGCAAGGTTTGTTGGAGAGCTTGAAGTTGGAACTAGGCTAAAACTTTCGGGAAGAATACAAAGTCGAGAATATCAGAAAACAACCGAAGATAATAGAGTTGAAAAGAAAACTGCCTATGAAGTAAGCGTGGTTTCTGTAAGCAAGGTTGTGAGTGATGATTTGGAAGTCGATAAACAGTCAACCAGCATAGGAGAGATAGATAATTATTATCCTCAACAGAAGAGTTTTAGAAGATAATATGCCTAAATAAAGCCATAATTTCATAATAATAAAAAAATAAAAAACTTTTATAAATATGACAAACTATTGTCATATTTTTTGTTTTATACTCTGTTAAATCCTTAAAAGT
>CAYJCC010000041.1:0-6237 GCA_964368655.1 uncultured Lachnospiraceae bacterium
ACAAATAGCTGTGTAGCAGTTATGGAAGGTGGAGAACCTACTGTAATTACAAACTCAGAGGGTGGAAGAACAACCCCAAGTGTTGTTGCTTTCACAAAAGACGGAGAGAGATTGGTTGGTCAAGTTGCTAAAAGACAGGCAGTTGCAAACCACGAAAACACCGTACAAAGTATTAAAAGAGAGATGGGCTCAGATTACCGTGTTAAATTACAAGGTAAGGACTATAGCCCACAAGAAGTCTCTGCAATGATTCTTGCAAAGTTGAAAGATGATGCAGAAGCATACCTTGGAGAGAAAGTAACACAGGCTGTTATCACTGTTCCTGCATACTTCTCTGATAGCCAAAGACAAGCAACAAAAGATGCTGGTAAAATCGCAGGGCTTGAAGTTTTAAGAATTATCAACGAACCTACTGCAGCATCCTTGGCTTACGGTCTAGATAAAGGCGAAAACAAGAACCAAAAGATTCTTGTATACGATTTGGGTGGTGGTACATTTGACGTATCCTTGCTTGAAATCGGTGATGGCGTATTTGAAGTTATCTCAACAGCTGGAGACAACCGTCTTGGTGGAGATGATTTCGATAACGAAATTATTCAATTATTAGTAAGTGACTTTAAGGCAAAAAATGGTATTGATTTATCTTCAGATAAAATGGCTATGCAACGTCTTAAAGAAGCAGCAGAAAAGGCAAAAATTGACCTTTCAGCTGCTGTAAAAGCATCTATTAACTTGCCATTTATCACAGCAGATTCTACAGGTCCAAAGCACTTGGAATATGAACTCACAAGAGCAAAGTTTGATAGCATAACAAGTTATCTTGTAGAAAAGACAATCACAAAAGTAAAACAGGCTATGAAAGACGGAAAGTTGTCATATAACGAAATCTCAAAAGTTCTTATGGTTGGTGGTTCTAGCCGTATCCCAGCTGTTGTTGATGCAGTTAAGAAAGAAACAGGAAAAGAACCATTTAAGGGAATTAACCCTGATGAATGTGTTGCTATTGGAGCAGCTATTCAAGCCGGAGTTCTTGCCGGAGATGTTAAAGATGTTTTATTGCTTGACGTTACACCACTTTCACTTGGTATTGAAACATTAGGTGGAGTATGTACAAAGTTGATTGAAAGAAATACAACTATTCCAACAAAGAAATCACAGGTGTTCTCAACAGCAAGTGATAATCAACCAGGTGTTGATATTCACGTATTACAAGGAGAAAGAGAATTCGCTAGAGACAACAAGACTCTTGGAAGATTCCAACTTAACGATATACCACCAGCACCTCGTGGAATTCCACAAATCGAAGTTACATTCGATATTGATGCTAACGGTATCGTAAGCGTTTCAGCAAAAGATTTAGGCACAAACAAACAACAAAGTATCACAATCACAGCATCAAGCAACCTTAAAGACGAAGAAATAGATAAGGCTGTTAAAGAGGCTGAAGCACATGCTGAAGAAGATAAGAAGAGAAAAGAACTCGTTCAAGTTAAGAACGACGCAGATAACCTTGTATTTGCTCTTGAAAAGATGTTAAGAGACAACGGAGACAAGATTAGCGCTGAAGATAAAGAGAAACTTGAGAAATCTATCGCTGAAGCAAAGAAAGAGTTTGAGAGTGATGATATCGAAGTAATCAGAAAGGCTATGGAGAAGTTGAGCAAAGATAACGAAGCGATTGTTACAAAACTTTACCAAGAAGCAGCTCAGAAAGCACAGGCTGAACAAAAACCAGAAGATAACAAAGATGATAAAAAGGGCGACGACGAAGTTATAATCGAGTAGTCCAAAAGGATAAAAAATGGCTAAAAATTATTACGACATACTTGGCTTAAGCAAGGACGCTAGTGCAGACGATATAAAAAGTGCGTACAGGCGTCTTGCCAAGCAATATCATCCGGACGTCAACAAAACGGCAGAAGCAGGGGAGAAGTTTAAGGAAATAAACGAAGCCTACAGCGTTTTGTCTGACCCAACTAAAAAGGGAAATTATGACCAGTATGGTTCAGCAGATGGTCCAAACCCCTCAGACTTTTTTGGAGGTAGTGGTGGATTTGGAGCAGGTGGGTTTAACTTTGGTGGCTTTGAAGACCTGTTTAATATCTTTGGTGGCGGCATGGGAACACAGTCTCAACATTCTGCAGCACAAAGAGGTCAGGACCTCAGAACACAAATAAACCTATCATTTGAAGAAGCCGTTTTTGGTTGTAAAAAGGAAATTAATATTTCTAAGGTCGAGACTTGTTCTTCTTGTAGTGGTACTGGTGCAAAAAATGGCACAAAGTATACGACTTGTAAAGACTGTAACGGAAGCGGCTATGTAAAATATACAGAGAACTCCATCTTTGGTAGAGTGGTAAAAACTGGTATTTGTAAGAGTTGTAACGGAACAGGAAAAAAGATTATTGAGAAATGTGACGAGTGTAACGGAAATGGCTATAAAAAGGTAAATAAAACCGTTACGTTGAATATCCCAGCAGGTATTGACAATGGACAGATTATGACTTTACGAGGAGAAGGAGATGCTGGAATTCGTGGAGGACAGAACGGAGACTTGCAAGTGGTATTCAATGTTAAACCACATAAGTTGCTTGTTCGTGACGGATTTGATTTATACCTTAAACTTCATGTTCCATTCTATACATTATTGCTTGGTGGCGAAGTGGAGATACCTCTAGCATCTGGTTCTACCATGTTAAAGATTCCAGAGTTGACACAATCAAACACTGTGTTCAAGTTAAAAAATAAAGGAATTAAGTTCTTAAACAAAGATTCCTACGGAACTCTTATTGTTCAAGTTATAGGAGAATCTCCAAAGAGTTTGAGCAAGGACGAGAAGAAAAAACTCATGGAACTCAAAGAAGGAATGGGAGACTCCGATTTCTCTAAATATAATTCTTACTTAAAGGATATGAAATAAGCCAAAATTATTGGCTTATTTTTTTTATTATGCTATACTCAACATATGGGAATGAAACGTTTTTTTGCAAATGTAAACAATATGAAAGACGGACAAATTATTTTGGACGGAATTGAACATAACCACATTAAGAATGTCATGAGAATGTCTGTTGGAGATGAGGTTATTGCTGTTTGTGGCGATGAATTTGACTACCTATGCAAAGTTCAAGAAATGGCTAAAAATAAGACTATTTTGCATGTTGAAAAAAAAGTAAAAAACGAAAACAATCCTAAAATAAAGTTGACAGTTTTTCAGTCTCTGATAAAAAAACAGGGATTGGAGTTGATGATACAAAAACTAACAGAATTGGGAGTTTCTTCCTTTATTCCTTTTGAAAGTAAATTTTCTGTAGTAAAAGCAAAAGAGGGTAAAGAACTAAAACTTCAAGAGATATCTAACCAAAGCATCAAACAATGCAGACGCAGTATCCCTATGAAGGTTGAACCTGCTTGTTCCTTTAAGGAGATGGTCAAGTTGTTAAAAAACTATGACCTTGTTCTTTTTGCGAATGAAACAGAGGGTGGACGAAAAAGCCTAAAAGAGGTTCTTAAAATAACAGATAAAACCCAAAATATAGCCATTATTATAGGTGCAGAAGGTGGTTTTGCTCCAGAGGAAGTGTTAGAACTTTCAAAAATTACAACAAGCATACCTCTTGGCAAACGTATTCTTAAAGCAGAAACAGCAAGTATTGGATTGGCAGCCATCATAATGTTTTTAGCAGGGGAGATATAAAATGAACAAAGCCTGTTTTATCAGTTTAGGTTGTAAAGTAAATAAATATGAAGTTGATTGTATGGCTAACCTTTTCAAAGAAAAAGGTTATGAAGTTTTCACACACCTTACACCTGCAGATATATATGTGGTTAATACTTGTGCAGTAACCCAAGAAGCCGAGAAAAAAAGCCGTCAATATATGGCAAAAATCGTTAAGTTGAACCCAAAAGCAAAGATATTTGTTTGTGGTTGTGCTAGTCAGAACAATCCAGACCAATTCAAAGATAAATCGAACGTTGTAAGCGTAATCGGAAATGCAGAAAAAGAGCAAGTATTTGAATTTATAAAGAATGAGACTCATAAAGTTTTTGATTTGCCAACAAAGTTTGATTCTTTGGATAACCCATTAAAAACAAAAACCCGTGCATATCTGAAAATACAAGATGGCTGTAATAACTTCTGTTCATATTGTATTATCCCATACTTGAGAGGGCGTACTCGTAGCCGTAAACTTTGCGAAGTGATAAAAGAAGCGAAGATGATGGCAGTTGACAATAAAGAGATAGTTTTAACGGGAATAGATATTTCTAGTTATAAGGTGTTAGATAGTGAACGTGAAGAGTATGTTGCAAAATACTGTGCAAAACCTGAAGAAGCCTCGGATTTATCGGTACTTATGGATAGTTTATCTGGAATAAACGCAAGGTTTAGATTGAGCAGTTTTGAGGTTAGAATAATCAATGATGATTTGCTCAAATGCTTAAAACGCATGCCTAATTTTGCACCTCATTTTCATCTATCACTACAAAGTGGTAGCAGCAGAATTCTTAAGTTGATGAACCGTAAATACACTCGTGAAGAGTATATAAAGAAAATAAAACTCATACGTAAATATTTCCCTAATGCAAATATCACAACAGACATAATTGTTGGGTTTCCAACCGAGACAGATAAAGATTTTAATGACAGTGTAAGCATCGTAAAGAAGGTCAACTTCGGGGACTTACATATCTTCCCATACAGCCATAGAGAAGGAACGGTTGCAAGCAAGATGCCAGACCTGCCTAGTGACGTGAAAAAGGACCGACTCCATAAGTTGGAACAGGTGGGAGAGAAATCCCGTCAGAAGTACCTTAAAAAGAGCCTAGGAAAGAACTATGACTTACTAATAGAAGACGTTGAAGATGATTACATAGTTGGATATACGGAAAACTACATAAAAGTTTTCTTGCCAAAGAGTGTAAAAGTTGAAAGTGGACAATTAGTAAAAATCAAAGCGAAAGAAATATTTAGAAATGGAATTTTAAGAGAATTAAAATGAGAGACCCAAACTGTATATTTTGTAAGATAATAGCCGGAGAAATCCCATCGAAAAGAGAGTATGAAGATCAGGACGTCATTGTTATAAACGACATAGACCCCAAGGCTCCACACCACTATTTGATGGTTTTCAAAGATCACGTTAGCCGTATAAGTGCTTTAACCCCAGACCAATTACAACGTTGGACGAAAGCATTACAGCGTGTTTCCAAAATGGAAAAAGAACTTAAGTTGGAGGGTGGGTTTAGATTAGTTATAAACCAAGGCGAAGATGGTGGACAGAGTGTTCCACACCTTCATGTACACGTTCTTTCTGGGAAAAAGATGGATTGGAATCCTGCGTAATTTAGGAACTTTTGTCGAAATGTTTTTAGGAGAGTACTATTGACTTTAAGTCATTTATATGCTATCCTAGTAAACGAAAAAACAATAAAGAGGTATTTGATGGCTGACTCAGTAATAAATATGTTAAAAAAACTCAAAGCACCCTATTTCGTTAAAAACAAGACTTGAAGAGAGATTTTTAGGTGATGTGAAAATTAATCGAAAGGTTGTAACAAATGAGCGTTATTTAGAAACGGGGAATATTCCTTGGCTAGATACTTTACTGGGCGCACCTCTTTTTGCATCATCAGAATGTCGTGTTCCGTTCGGACATTCTTTATTATTTAGAGAATTGGGAGACGACGTTAGTTTTGTTAGCGAGGCTGAGTGTGATATTGCTCAAGGCGTTTTTATGGGAGCAAGTATAAGTGAAGATAGTCTTGATAATGAAGTAATAGCTGTTCCTGTTTATAAATACATTGACCCAAGCCAGAAAGATAAAGGTTTTTTTGGATTTATGATGTTTTTGAAAAAAGACGGGGTAGAAATTAGAAATTTATGTGAAATTTTAACTACAAACGAAAAAACGGGGAGAAGTGAAACTTTATGCCAATTTATTTTCAATCCTAGAAAAGCATCAGAATTTTTAAGAGATGAAAGTAATCCAGAATTATTAAGAAAAGACGTTCTTGTCTACTATAATCGTAGCAGACAAGGAATTCCTAACATGGATGAGACTACTCAAGACCTTAATATGGTAACAAATGAAGCCGAATTAATGATTTCATTGATAGAACCAGCATGGTTGAAGCTTATTGGAGTTGAAAAGAAAGACATTCCAGAAGCACCAAGAAGAAAAAGATAAATAAAAATCAAAAAAATGGTTGACTTTAGCGATTTTTTACATATAATAG
>CAYJCC010000042.1:0-6165 GCA_964368655.1 uncultured Lachnospiraceae bacterium
GAAAAAAATAAAAACTCGGGAAACTATCCCGAGTTTTTTAATCCGTATGTAACAGTTTTGTTATCTGCAGCCACAGCATTGTAGTAACAATAAAAGTAAAATAGTGCTCCAGCAGTCGTTGTTTGAGGTTCCATTGCAGCCATTGCCACAAAGTAATAAGATTAACAATAAGCAGCAGCAGTTGTCACCGCCCATACCGCCATTACATCCGTTGTTCATTCCGAAAAACATGTTTCTTCCTCCTAATATGAATTAAAACAAAATCATTTATATATGTATCTTGTTTTTCTACTTCATACTATGTTGGAGTTTTAAGAAGTGTTACTTATGTTTTTAATTTCTTCGACGATGCTGGTGTGCTCTATATACTTGAGAAGGGGAACGAGGAATTGCCGTGTTTAATTGTAGGGCAGCGTTTCTAGATAAAACTTCGTCGTCTTTGATGTCATATCCACAAGCAGTGAATATTCTTCCAAGGGATTCTGCAGAAGGTAACTCACTTGACGAAACCTTTCTCAATGGTTTATACATCAATGTTCCATCTCCTACGTGTCCGAACTCCTTAACTTTAATCATACCTAGTTTTTGTCCATAGAAAACATCGGCGTTTTTATCAACAACTATAGTTCTTTGGTTTTTGTCAAATATTAAGTTGCCTTGTTCGTCCAAAAGTTCTTTATCATCCTGAACGGCCAAAAGTACAACGTATTTAGCACCTTTTTGTTGAGAATACTGCATATATTTTCGTATTAAATCTTGACCAATCCCGTTGTTTTCAAATACTTCTCTGGGAGCGACTTTTTCAAAACGTAATATTTTTTTTCTAAAACGATCCTCTTCACTTGGATTTTTTGTTGTTTCCATAATCTGAGAGTACTCTACCAGTTTTGGAAATATTTCAACAAATTCGATACTTGCAATCTTTCCTTCATCTTTAGAATCCACAATCTCTCCAGTAAGATGACCTATTTCTAATAGTTGATATGAGTCGTCCCATTTGATGACCGTGAAAGCTACAAACTCGTCTAATTGAGGAGTTTTTAAGCTTTTTGTCTGGACTATTCCAAAAAGACATCCCATTTTTGTATATCCAATTCTGTATCCTGAAACAACTTGGAATTCTCTTAAATTTTTATCACGCTCAATTCCAAATTTTGCCATTTTCTCTATAAGTTCTTTTTTTGCTTTATTATCATCGAATCCGTCTATTTGTCCAAGGTGCGAAAAAGCCAAAGGCAAAGAGTCTGTATTGTCAAACATTTCGCCAAGTTTTTTTTCTATGAAAGCTTTTCTTAAAACAAGGTCTGCTTTACTAAAATCTTCCGACATCTTTCCACCTCTTTATTATGCAAATATGATACCACGTTTTGGTAGGTTTTGCAATACCTATAGTTCTAATTATTTATCTGGCAAGTATTGGTAAAAATAAAAACAAAAGTCGGAAGGTTCCCGACTTCTTTTTGGATTAAATATTTTTTAGGTTTTGAACAATCATATCTCTTAATTTGTTTACGCCAATATTTTTACTTGCACTTATATATGTTATATCTTTTCCTTTTGGCAAAGCGTTAACGTCCTTTACTTTATCTATTTTGTTATAGACGGTAATAATGTTTGTGGTGGCGTTTAGTTTTTTAAGTAATTCTTCAACAACTTCTTGTTGTAACTTATAGTCAGGGTTGCTTGCGTCAACAACATGGAGTAACAACTCGGCTTCAATTGTTTCTTCAAGAGTGCTACTGAAAGCGTTGATAAATTCGTGTGGAAGATTGCTTATAAATCCAACTGTATCAGTTAACACTATTTCGCAATCCTGTTCTAGCCAAACGCTTCTAGTGGTCGTATTAAGAGTGGCAAACAGCTCGTCTTTTACATATATGGCTGCTTTTGTTATGGTATTTAATAATGTGCTTTTCCCACTGTTTGTGTATCCAACAATAGCCACGCTTTTTATATTGTTTTTCTGTCTTTTCTTTCTTGTTAAACTTCGACTCTCTTTAACTTTTTGTAACTCCAACTCTTTTTGTTGGATAGCTTTATCCATGATTCTTTTGTTGATTTCTAAAGGACTTTCTCCGGGACCCCTCTGCCCAACTCCACCACCAAACCTACCAGCAGAATTTGCAACTCCTCTTAATCTTGGAAGGTTGTACTTAAGTTGTGCAAGTTCGGTTTGTAAAATGGCTTCCTTGCTGTTTGCTCGTGTTGCGAAAATGTCGAGAATTAAACTACTTCTATCTATAACCTTTACTCCAAAAATCGTTTCGAGATTATTTCGTTTGCTTCCAGATAGTTCGTTGTCGAAGATAACAATATTTGCATTGTTAAGTTGTATAAACTGCAAGATTTCGTCTATTTTGCCTTCGCCAACAATATGTGCTGGGTCTGGTGCTGCTCGTCTCTGAGATACCTTTCCGACAGTGATTATCCCTTGTGTTCCAGCTAAAGACTCGAGTTCTTGTAGACTGTAATCAATGTTTGTTTTTTTATCAAAAGCACAGACAACAAGAACTGCTCGTTCTTGTTCCTTTGCCGTGGTGTTCTGGTCGTTGTTTTGAATGAAAAGTTCGTTGTATTCAGTAATCTTTTCCATTAAACCATTCTTATTTATATATCTTGCATCACGAACAAAAACAGTGTCAACCAATTGTCCATTTATAAATCCAACTTCAGCATCGTAAGGTTGGCCGTCTTTTACTGAAACTGCACAGATACAATCCAAGCCATTGTTCATCAAAAGGCTTTTATCCATCTCACTAAGTTTACAGTTTCCACTTGGGTGAGTGTGAATTATACGAAGTCCATTTTGTTTATGTTCTTCTTTTGGAACGGACATAGAAACGCTGGTTTTGTCTCCAATGTAAACATCTATCACTTGGCATTTTTTATTTAAGATAACAGCGCTCTCAAATCCTGTTTGAGTAGACACAAAACACATATCCGCCAAAACTTCTAGTGGAACAAAATCATCTTTGTCATATATTTTGTTTAGGTGTGCCGACAATCTTTCAATATGTTTTTTTGGCACTCTATTATCGAATTCCATATTTGCCTCATTTATTGTGACCATAGTATAGCAGAAAAAAAGAGGAATTGCAATTGTTTCAATTCCTCGTAAAGTTATTCTAAAACGGTAACGGTTTGTTCTTTTTCATCTTTATTATAGTTTGCAAAATGAGTAAATCCGTTATCTTTTAATTTGTTTAGTAAATTCTTCATGTTTTTAGGTTTTGCATATAAAGAAACGTTGTACTCTTTCATCAAACCTTTTTTACAAGCCAAGACTTCTTCAAAGTTGTCGGTTGTGGAATATAACAATGCTAGATTTTTCAATCCCTCGAACTGCTTGCCTTGTTCTATCAATAACATGCAAGAAGGTTCAAAACCAATACTGAAACCAACCATAGGGCAATCTACTCCAGAAACCTTGCCCATTATCTTGTCGTATCTTCCACCACCACCGATAGCTCTTGTAAAACTGCTAGTATATGCTTCAAACACTGTTCCCGTGTAATACCCTTGACCACGAACAACAGAGATATCAAACTTTACCGAATAAGAAGTAGGGATATTCTTTTTCAGAGTTGAAATCAATTTATCCATGTTTTCAGATAGTTCAGACTCAACGCCAAAACTTGTTAAGGCAGAAATTCCTTTTGAAAGAATTCCTATAACGGCTTTTACTAATTTTTCTACGTTTTTGAAAGGGTATCCTTTTTCAATTAAATCTCTTTTTATTCCCTCTGTTCCAATTTTATCTAATTTATCGAGACAAATAAGAACAATCTCGGTGTCTTCTGGTTCAAACCCACAAAAAGCGATTAACTGGTTCAAAATTCTTCTATCATTTACTTTCATGGTAATATCATCGAACCCAAGTTTTTTGTACGTTTCCATTGCTGTGAAGATAAGGTCGATTTCGGCATTAACACTACTATCTCCAACAACATCTATATCACATTGAGTAAACTGTCTGTTTCTTCCATGTTGAGGCCTTTCAGCTCTGAAAGACTCGTCTATTTGAATTGCCTTAAAAGGCATAGGTAATTTTTCTCTATTATTACAAAAAAATCTGATTAGTGGAACAGTAAGGTCGTATCTTAATCCTTCTTCTGTGATATCGTTCTCGGTCAGGGCTGGTTTTGTTAAATCAAGCTTATCTCCTCTTTTTACCGTCTTAAAAATGAGACGGAGATTTTCTCCTCCCTCACTTCCCATCAAAAAGTCTAGATTTTCAAGAATTGGTGTTTTTATCAGCAAAAACCCATTTTTGCGATATGAATCCAAAATTATTTCTCTAGCTTTTTCTCTAACCAACATTTCTGCTGGAGAGTAATCACAAGTTCCTCTTACTGGGCTGAAATCTTTAGCCATATTTTTTCATTCCTTTTGCAACTTTACTCTTGGTTTTTTATTTATAAATAAAAGCCAACGTCTATTGTATAGTAGCAAAAAGGTTCTAAAAAGTCAACAAAGAGAGGGGATAACTTGAACTTAACTGCTCTTTTTTGCTAGGATATCTCCAGTATGTGGTTCAATAATTGCCGAAAAGGAGTTTCCTTTATCATTTATAATGTTTACGTACCAAAAATATTTGCCCGGGGAAATCTCGCTGTCGTTTACAATTTTAATATAGCATTCGCCAATAAAAGCCTCGTCTTTCATAAACTTGTCAAAACTACTGCCCATCTTTTTACAATAGGTTTCTAATGCTCCCATGGCGTCAATTTCCCAGTCATCATTTACCTTTGAAAGAACTATCTCGGTTGACATGTCCGGAGTGATAAATGTTGCAACCATGTTTTCACTACTTATACATTCTCCAATGTCCACGACATATGAACCATCAAATGGATTTTTTTCTAACGCCCCAGAAAAAGTTTTATCTCCAACAACCAACGTGTAGGTTGGCACAGTTGTTAATTCAGCATTAGTAAAAAATGTCAATACGCCAAATTCTATTAGAGGAGTTGCTTTTCCGTTCATGGAATATTCAACTTCTCTTTCGCCACAAATATAGGTTGATGAAATGTTTTCAGCTTCGCCCACATATAACTCTTTTCTAATTTCTGCAATGTTGTTTGCTGCAACTAAATAGTTGTTGTTGGAGCAGCCAGTCAAAACACAACTTATAACCAATAAAAAAGGTAATAGGAAAATAATTTTTTTCATAATAAACTCCTATTACCAAATATATGTTTTTGTTTACTTTTATAGAACCATTGTTAAATAATGGCAGTTTCTGTCAAAAACAATTACTCTCCTGACATAAACTCGTGTGGTATCTCAATTCCTGAGGTCAACTCTCTAACTCTCTTCAAGTGGCGACCACCCTCGAATGGAGTAGATAGGAACACGTCTATAATTTTCTTCGCTTCTCTAAATGAGGTTTGTTCTGAACCGAGAGCTAATACGTTAATATTGTTCTTTTGTCTAGCAATGGTTACACTGTGTACGCTGTCACAAACAGCAGCACGGATTAGTTTTTCGCGGTTTGCAGCGATACAACTTCCGATACCAGTTGTACAAACATAGATACCTTTGTTTCTTTCACTACGAATTATTTTTTTGTTTGCCGTGAAAGAAAAGATTGTGTAGTCGTCTTTTGGGTCATAAAAATCCGAACCGATAGATTCAAACTCCTGGCCTGTCTCACTTAAATATTCTTTTATTTTGCTGGCGAGTTCAAATCCACCATGGTCATAAGCTACGTATATCATAAATTTTCTCCTTATTTTTTATATTTCTTCCGAGATTATTTTTTCTAGGATCTCGTCTTCAATGAAGTTTAATATCTTTGCAGTTTTTGTATAGGTTGCTACATCTCTACCGTATGGGTCCGGGATGTCTATTCCACTAGCAAACTCTGCTATTGAATATACTGGAACTTGTAGATTTTGTAAAGCACGTTTATGTGTGTTTGTTACAGTGATAATAACTGTTTTTCTGTCAACGTCGGATTTTTTTAGTTGGTTGGCATAATGTATTATAGGTTTTATCTTTATATTCTTTAATGCCTTTCTTGCATTTTTTTCCATCTTGCAAGAAGTTTCTCCGTTGATTCCGGCAGATGTTACTAGCACGTCTTTTATTTTTGCGTGTTTTAACTTGTATGTCAAAATACTTTCAGCCATAGGGCTTCTACATGTTCCACCAGTGCATACA
>CAYJCC010000043.1:0-6095 GCA_964368655.1 uncultured Lachnospiraceae bacterium
ACTTTATATAATCAATTAAAAAAACGAAAAAAATAATGAAAATGCTTTTTTGTTTTTCGCATTTTAACATGAAAAAGGGAGAAGATAAAAGAGGAGAACGGTATGGCAAAAGAGATAAAAATTGGCGATTGGCAAATAGAATATGATAATAAACTGGTAATAGAAAAGCCTGTAAAAAGCAAAGATAAAACGCAACAAAAAACATGGCTTTTGCTTTTGCTTGGACTATTTATCGGCTTTATAAATGGGTTTTGGGGTGGCGGTGGTGGAATGATATGTGTTCCGGCACTGACCATGTTTCTAAAAATGCCAGACAAAGAAGCACATGCCACAACTATCTTGATAATGCTCCCACTGTGTTTGAGTAGTTTTGTTGTATATTTGATAAAAGGAACTTTGGAATGGGATATTGCAGGAATTGTGACGTCAGGTTTCGTGGTTGGAGGATTGTTAGGGGCATTGGCGTTGAAAAATATAAACAATGTGGCGCTTCGAATTGTCTTTAGTGTGGTTATAATCGCTGGTGGTATTAGATTGTTGTTTTAGGAGAGATATGGAAATATTTTGGTATATATTTGCAGGAGTTTTGAGTGGTGTTGTGGCAGGAATGGGAATGGGTGGTGGAACTTTGTTAATTCCCGTATTGACCATATTCTTTTCCATTCAACAACAAACTGCTCAAGGTATAAACTTGTTGGCATTTTTACCAACGGCAATCGTTGCACTTGTTATACACACAAAAAATGGATTGGTAGATTTTAAGAAAGGAATACCAATCATAATTTCTGGGGTATTTGCTTCAGTGGGAGGTTCGTTATTGGCAACAAATATACAAAGTAAGTTACTACAAATATTGTTTGGCGTTTTCCTTTTAATTATAGGAATTTTACAATTGGTCTTAATGATAATTGGCTTATGTAAAAAGGACAAAAAACCAAAAAAAAGAGTCGTCAAAAAAGATAAAGATTATAGTAACAAAAAGCCCTCTAAATAGGTAATATTTTGTTGGTATTTTTTGATTTTTCAGTTAAATAATTGTGTACAAATCGCTAGAGATATGATATAATGCTTTTGTACAGGTGGGGTTCTGCCTAAAAAACTACAAGAGGTGTATTTTGGAAAAAATAGCAATCGTAGAGATAAAAGCAAACGAAGTAACAATGAGTTTTGCACAAGTTCAAAAAAACAAATCGTATGTTATCTATAAAGAAGTTTCGATGCCAGTAAAGGTAACAAAGGACTTAAACAAAGAAGATTTATTGAAGCCAACCATTGTAAAAGAAGTAATTTCTATATTGGAAGTTTTTAAGGCAATGGCAGATAAGGAAGAGATAAAAGAATTTTTTGCTATAGCGACAACTGTTTTGAAAACAGCTAAAAATATAAACGGATTCTTGAATGAAGTTCAATCAAAGACTTCACTAAAGTTTACTATATTAGAACCAGAAGAGGCTATAAACTATGCCTATATATCAACAATAAATTCATTTAACAGACCAAAAGGATTGTTAATAAATATTTCTGACTATAGCACTGAATTGATGCTATTTAACAGAAGAAATATTTTGGAAACAAAAATATTACCTTTTGGCGCTATTTCATTGACAGAAAAATTTTCATTAGAAGATGAAAAAGCCAACGAGAAAATGTTGGAATACATTTCTTCAGAAATTGCTGATGCAAACTGGATATCAGAACTTGAAGAAGAATTTAGTGTAATTGGTTGTGGTCAGGTATTTAGAGACCTTGGAGAAATTTCTCGTAGAGCGAAGAGATATCCAATCAACGTTGAACATAACTATACTATGAATTTGGACGATTTTAACAAAGTGTATGAAGTTGTAAAACAACTTGATTTTGCTAAACCAAATAAGATAAAGGGCGTTGTAACAACTCCTACTTGTTTGATGGCTGGATTAAACATTGTTTCAGTATTGTTTAATAAAGTAAACAAAGATGAGTTGGCGATAAGTAAATATGGAATAAAAGAAGGTTTAATTTTGAACTATGCTATCCCATTGACTCTTGAAAAGCCAATCAGCGATAACCTTGGTTATAGTTTACAAATATTGAACGATTACTACGATAGAAAGCCAAATAACTCTGAACAGATATATAACTTGAGTATGATTCTCTTTAAGCAATTAAAGGTTTTACACAAACTTGGTAGAAACTATGTAAGAGTTTTAAGAGTTGCTAGTTATTTGCAGAATGTTGGATATAGAATCAACTACACAGACGTAAATAGAGATGCTTTTGAAATAATCTTAAATTCTGAAATTTATGGGGTTAGCCACAATGAATTAGTTTTGGCTTGTTTCACCGTATTATTGGTGGACCCAGACAACTTTACTCCAGCACAGTGGGTAAAATATAAAGATTTAGTAACAGATGAAGACCTTGCTGCAATAAGAAAACTTGCAGTGATTTTGAGAGTCGCAAAATCTCTTGATATTACAGAATTTGCGAATATTACAGACATCACTTGTGATATTCTTGGTGACAGTGTAATAATGAAGACGGTGTCAGATAAAGATGTAAACCTTGAAGTTAAACACGCAATGAGATGGGGTTCAGACTTCAAAAAAGCATTCGGAAAAAACTTAGAAATTTTATAGGCTGGTGAATATGACAAAGTATGATATTGCTATAGATTTAGGCAATGAAAATACTACAATTTATAAGGCTGGGGGTGCAGTTGTATTAAAAGAATCGACCCTCATTGCTTTTGACGGCCATAATAGAAAAAAGGTTTTGAATGCAGTTGGAAACAAAGCAAAAAAGATAATTGGAAAAACAAACACAACAATAGACGTGTATGCACCTATTGATAGAAGTGAGATTGTTGATAGTTCTATGATGCAAATGTTGCTCACTGAATTTCTTAATAAAATAAAGGGCGAGGGATTGTTAAAACCACAGTATCAAGCCATTTTTACCGTTCCATGTGGACTCAACGATGAGGAAAAGATGGAATATAAAAGATTAGGATATGCTTGTGGATTTAATGAAGTATCTCTTGTTCCATCGAGTGTATGCGCATTATTAGGTATGGGAGTTTCTCATACTGACTCTCAATCACACTTGGTTGTTAACTTGGGTGGTGGAGTAACTGATATTGCAGCAATAACTTCTTCACATATCATATCTGGAATAACCATGAATTTGGGTGGAATAGACCTTGATAATGGTATTTGCAAGTATGTGGAAGAACAACATGGATTGTCAATCAGTGCAAAACAGGCTGAAAAAATAAAAATTGAAATTGCAGGACTATTAAAAAATGACACCAGAAGTATTTCAATCGAAGGTTTTGACCAAAACGGTATGCTTCAAGAAATGGTAATTTTCAGTAAGGAAATACGTGAAATTGTTGAAGCTTTCTTTGAAAAGGTTGCCTTGGGGGTAGAAAAAGTTTTAGCATATTGCTCAAGTGATGTTGTTAGCGACTTAGCTCGTGCTGGAATCTATCTTTGTGGTGGTCTATCGCAGATAATTGGCGTGGACAAGTTCCTAGCAAATCGCTTAAACTTGCCAGTTTATGTTGATGACGACGGGGAGTTTTCAACCATATTTGGAGCAGGTGTACTTATTAACAATCCTGACATTGTGACTAAAATTAAGTTCTAGATATCGAAAAACGTTGAAAAATAATGAAAAAATAAAAATAATCTAGTAAAGGAGTAAAAACGACAAAATGCTCCTTTACTTTTTTTTCGTCCATTTATATACTTTGCATAACGGAGAGATGAGATGGCGAGGAGAATTGTTATAACTAGTGGAAAAGGTGGGGTTGGGAAAACTACGGTTTGTGCAAACCTAGGCTATACCATGGCTAGAAATGGGCTAAATGTTCTTATGTTGGACTTGGATATGGGGCTTAATAACCTTGACGTTGTGCTTGGTATGGAAAACAAAGTCGTCTATGATATAATTGATGTTATTGAGGGAAAATGTAGGGCAAAACAAGCGCTCGTACAGGACTTTTTCTTGCCAAAACTTTATTTGTTGCCAAGTATTCATTCCTATTACGACAAGAAAATTGAGTGGCAAAGTATCGCAAATGTTTTAGAAGAATTAGATTTTATGTTTGATTACATATTGATAGACTGCCCAGCAGGGATTGAGGCTGGTTTTGTTCGTGCTGTATCATTGGCTCAAGAAGCCATAGTTGTGACCACTCCACATATATCTGCCGTGAGAGATTCGGACAAGGTGTTTTCTATTTTGAACAACTACGAACTTACGGGAAAATATCTCATAGTGAACCGAGCGAGAGGAGATTTGATGCTCACTGGCGACATGATAAGTGTGAATACGATAACCGATTATATGAGGGTGGAGTTGTTGGGTGTTGTGCCAGATGACGATGTGGTCTCATGTCAGTTGGTGTCAGGAGGGACGATACACCCAGAAAGTGAAGCCTACCAATCTTTTGACCTCATTTCTAATTCACTTCATTTTGGTACAAAGAAAGTATATGATTGTACTCGTAAATACAGAGGTTTTTTAGGTTCTATACGTAGGGGGTTGAAAAGAAAAATATGAAGAATTCAATGCAATTAGTTTGTAATAACCGATTAAAAAGTGTTTTGGTACAAGATAAACAAAGTAATCCTGTAAAAATTATCAACGTTCTCAAGAGCGAAATTTTATATACGTTAAAAAATTATATGGAAATAACGGCGTCGGACTTGTTCCTAAATATTACCGTAGATGAATACGGTTATTATGTCTTGGATATTGGCGCAAGAGTACGTAGATTGAAAACGGTAGGATCTTTTAATGAAAAATATGACGATTAGTGCCATAAAAGAAAAATTATTGTCATAAAGAAAATGGGAAAACCATAGTCTTTTATAGAGGTGAAGACTATGAAAAATCTAAAAATCGTTACCTTGTCTAGACAAAAAATTGTGTACAAATATCCAAAGAAAGAAAATAGGAGAGAATCAATATCTATTGTTGCATCTTTCTTGTTCATTCTTTTTTGTGCCTGTATTTTTAGAGTGCAGAACACTTCGGTTTCAGATAGCGTTTTTGATACCGTTGCTCAAACTGTAAATCCAAGCACTCCTTTATATAAAGAAATGACCGAAATTATTTTCACGAATGCAAACGGGGAACTGGCTTTTACTGTTCCGGTTGCGTCTTTCAAAGATGGTAAGGTGGCATGGAATCTGTAAATGTAAAAGTCCACCCACTCTTTATTATCTTTAGTTTTGTTATGGTCTATTTTGGCTGGTGGAAAGCATTTTTAATCTATTTTTTGGTAATGTGTATACATGAGGCTTCACACTACTTTATGGCAAAAAGACT
The DNA here is from genome assembly GCA_964368655.1 of uncultured Lachnospiraceae bacterium. Lineage (GTDB taxonomy): Bacteria > Bacillota > Clostridia > Christensenellales > UBA1242 > CAYJAP01. Next base: position 5,320 of record CAYJCC010000043.1, read on the forward strand.
AGGATATAAGACAAATAACATAGTGTTTATGCCGTATGGAGTTGGTATAGGTGGAAAAAATATTTTTTTTAAGCCGTCCCATGAAATAGTGGTTGCACTGGCTGGGCCTATCATCAATTTGATAATGTGTGGACTAGTTATTATTGCATGGTGGTTGTTTCCGGTATTGCAAAATGAAAGCAGTGAATTGTTTTTGCAAGGCAATTTGTGTTTGGGGTTATTTAATCTAGTGCCACTTTTTCCACTTGATGGAGGAAGGGTTTTATTGGCGTCGATAAAGTCAAAGAAACGAAAAATTTTTGTTTACAAGTTAATGTTTATTTTGGGAATGATGTTTAGTCTCATGTTTGCATCGCTGTTCATTGTCTCTCTCTTTAGCACCATAAACTTGACACTGATTTTCATGTCTTTCTTTATTCTGTCTTCCTGTCTTTCTTATGATGAAGAAATTTATTTTGAAAGAGGCTTGTTAAATGTTAATAAGACGGATATGCCTTTAGAGATAAAATCTTATGCTGTTAGTGTGAGAACTCCGGTTCATAAACTGATAAAGTATATAAAGGGGTATAACTTTGTTCAGTTTTATGTTTATAATGACAGCAAGGAATTGGTGGAAGTTGTTACAGAAGCTGAAATATTTGAAATGTTAAAGAAACAACAAAACAAAAAATTATTAGCTAAACAAAATCTTATTGGAGATAAAATCAGCAAATAACTTGTTTTAATTGGCTACTTTTGATAGACTATATTTGTTTATTGAGGGACAAAATGAATAC
>CAYJCC010000044.1:0-6083 GCA_964368655.1 uncultured Lachnospiraceae bacterium
AATAAGAGTTTTTCTTTCATTCCTTCTAACGGCCAATCTCCATTCCAAAAAAATTCATATCATCACCAAGATCATCTTATTTCCTTTTTTCTCTAAATCTAAAGAAAGTAATAATCACAAACGCCAATCCAAACACCCCAATTACAGGATATACAAATTTTACTATTTCACTGAATCCCAAAGCGCTTATCGCATAGCCAATTGCGATAATGACAAAAGTTAATAAAAACTGGTTTTTACTACAAATAATATTTAGGCAAGTAAATGATGACGCCACTATAGTAGAAAATACTGCGCACCATATTATGATACAAAACAAATACCCATAAATATCGGAAAAAGAAAAACTGAGAGACAATAATGGAACCTCACTATTCAGTAATGTTTGATTGTTAAATAGACAGGTGCAAATCAATAATAGCAATGCCGTTATTATAGAAATAGCAATAACCGTTGCCCATTTCGCTTGTTTTTTGGTGTATTTGTTGCCTACCAGTATCAAAAAAACCCCAGCAAGGATAATATTCATTCCAACATATAATAAACACGATAGCAAACTCATCGGCATATCTATGATTTCCATTACAGCAGTTCCAGTCGAGCCACTACCCTTTAAGCATATTATGATTATTAATATAATTATTGGTGGAATAGTTAAAACACTCGCTTTGGATAATCCAGAGAACCCTTTCAAACACACAAGCACACAAAGAACAGCTGTTAGTAACGACAAAAACGGAAAGTCGATTGCTGGACAAATAATTTTTTGTACTTGATTCACACTTGCATACATACTCCCACACACAATCAAAAAAGACACACAAAGAAACGTGTCAAACCAAAAATACCATTTTCCAAACGTGTAAATGGAAAATTGTTTATAATTGACAAATTGTTTTTTCTGACTGACTTTCAACAAAAAAGAATACATGAGATAAAACAGCAAACCAGCAAAAATGGAACATGGAATGAACCAGTAGCCAAACCTTGCAAAATACTGTGAAATTTCTCTACCCGTCGCAAAACCAGCACCAATAACAGTACCAACAACTATTATCACTAACGCAAAAGTACTTTTCCTTTCTTTCATATAAAAGTATATGCAGATATCAAAAAATATAGAGCAAAAAACAAGCCCGATTTATTCCAAGCTTGTTCTTGTATAATTATACATAATTATGAATTATTATTTGGCTTCGTATAAATTGTTCCCGGCCGAAATATTTACTGGCAATGGAACCTCAAGATGAACAACGTTTTCCATGCCATCTTCCAAAATCTTTTTAACTTTCGCAATTTCAGAACCTTCACAATCAACTATTAATTCGTCATGGATTTGAAGAATCAGTTTGCTCTTCATATTATTTTTCTCAAGTTCATCAGCAACCTTTATCATTGCCAACTTAATTATATCACTGGCACTTCCTTGAAGAGGCATATTCATTGCCACCCTCTCGCCAAAGTTCCTAACATTATAGTTAGAATTTGTTAGTTCTGGAATATACCTAACCCTTCCGAACAAAGTTCTAATAAAGCCATTTTCTTTCGCAAATGCGACATTATTATCCATATATTGTTTTACTGCTGGATATTTTTCAAAATAGGTTTTTATATATTCTCCTGCACTCTTTCTGCTACTACCAATATTTTGGCTCAAACCATAGTCACTGATGCCGTAAACGATACCGAAGTTTATCGCTTTTGCGTCTCTTCGCATAGCAGTTGTAACCATTGATGGAGCAACTCCAAAAATCTCACTTGCAGTTGCAGTATGAATATCGGAGTTTTGTTTATAAGCATCTATCAATCTTTCGTCACCACTGAAGTTTGCCAACAGTCTCAACTCAATCTGGTTATAGTCAGCACTTATAATAAAACCGTTATTAAAACTTGGTACAAATACCTTTCTTAATGTTTTACCCTCATCACTTCTAACTGGAATATTTTGCAAGTTTGGTTCACTACTACTCAATCTTCCCGTAGATGTTAAAGTTTGATTAAATACTGTATATATCTTGCCGGTTTGATGATTTATCAAATCCTTGAAAGCTTTAACATACGTAGTATATAGTTTATATATCTGTCTGTATCTTAAAATCTTTGCAACAATAGGATGCAAATTAATCATGTCGTTAAGAAAATCAGCCCCCGTGCTGCGTTTTTTGTTGTTATACGTTATTAGTTTTAGGTCATCAAATAAAATTTCAGAGAGTTGTTTTGGCGAGTTTATATTAAACTTTTTCCCAGCATCTTCATATATTTTAACCGTCAATTCTTCTATTTCTTGTTCATATTTTACTTCAAGTTCATCTAACGCTTTTTCGTCAATCTTGAAACCACTTACTTCCATATCAAATAACACTTTCACAAGTGGCATTTCTATGTCGTTATAAAGATCTATAACCTTTGTGTCTTCCATTGTTTTCAACAAGCGACTCTTTAACAAAACCAAATTATATGCACAAAACTTTTCAGAAAGGTTGTTTTCGTATACAAGGTCCATCAAAGAAACATTTGTTTTACCATTCACGTTTACTAAATATCGTGCAATTAAAATATCAAAAATAACACCTTTTAATTCTATATTATAAGCATAAAGTCTATGCATTAAGTCTTTTGTATCAAAACAAATTTTCTTTACTGTACTAGACTCAAAAACAGGCTTCATTTCAGCAAAAACTGTTTCTAAATCCAAGCCCATATTGAATAAATCTCCACCAAAATCAAAGTTGTATTCTGTATTGCCACAAAAGATGCTAAGTTTGTCTTGTATATAGATAGACAACAACTTTTCATTTTTTGCTTTTTCCACAAGTTTTTGAACAGCACCAATCGTATTTACTGTGATTTGTTTTATTTCAGAATTTTCCTCAGCCTCTTGAGTTACATCAAAAATGTCCGGTCTTCTCAACAATGAATTGAACTGATATTTTTTGAACATATCTCGCACTTCATAGGTGTAAGGAAAGTTATAAGCAAAATCTTCAAGAGAAAAATTAAGTTCAAAATCGGTCTTTATTGTTGCTAATTTTTTGCATAAATATGCAAGATTTTTTTCAACTACAAGTTTTTCTCCCAGCTTTCCTTTTATTTCTTCCACGTGCGAATACACGCCGTCTACGTCAAAATACTTTTCTAGTAAACTTTTTGCTGTTTTTTCGCCAACAGACGTTACCCCTGGTATATTATCACTAGCGTCACCCATCAACGCTTTTAAGTCAATTATTTGGCTAGGCTGTAATCCAAAGTCCTCCATCAACTGTTTTTCGTCATACATAACAACTTCAGATATTCCTTTACGAGTAAACATAACCGTGGTGTTGTCGTTTATCAACTGCAAACAGTCCCTATCCCCCGTTAAGATTATATTTTGTACACTTTTGAATTTCTTAGATAGACTTCCAATTATATCATCAGCTTCAATACCCTCTTGCTCAATACAAGTTATATTCATCTTTTTTAACAGTTCTTTCAATATCGGGAACTGTGGACGTAATTCGTCTGGCATAGGCTTTCTATCGCCCTTGTAATCGGCGTACAAGTCGTTTCTAAACGTTTTACGTGCAAAGTCGAAGGCAACTGCAATATATTTAGGCTTAATCTCTGTAATGGCTTTTGTTAACATATTTGTAAACCCAAAAACACCATTACTAATCTCCCCTTCAAAGTTTGCCAAAGGAGGGAGTGCATAAAAAGCCCTATTTAACAAACTATTTCCATCGATAATTACAAATTTTTCCATTTATACCTCGCTTTTATTATAGCCTATTTATGCATTTTTTACAATCAAAACGCTCTCTTTATTTTTCTTTTGATTTTATATAAAAATTGTCTAGAAGACTTGCACAATTATCGATTATATGCTAAAATCTTCATGTTTTAGAAATGCGGTCGTGGCGGAATTGGCAGACGCGCAAGACTAAGGATCTTGTGGATAACACCGTGGGAGTTCAAGTCTCCCCGTCCGCACCAAATAACATAAAGGCTCATCAGAGCCTTTTTTCATGCCCGTGGAGACAAAACGCAAAGCGTTTTTGTTGCCCTCGCAACATTGAACTCCAGATGTTGACACCGTGTGTCAATTTCGCAGAAACTTAACGCAAGCCTGCGTCTCTTCGTTCCTCGTTTGCTATTTCCACTCACAAGTCTCCCCGTCCGCACCAAAAAACATAAAGGCTCATCAGAGCCTTTTTTCATGCCCGTGGAGACAAAACGCAAAGCGTTTTTGTTTTTACACGCAGTTATTTGCTTAAGTATTTTAGATAATTGTGATATAATGGTTTCAAGGTAAATAAATAATGGAATTGAAAAAGAATCAAAAAGTCGTTTTAGACATAATAAACTTAAATAATGATGGATATGGTGTTGCAAAGATAGATGGTCAAGTTATTTTTGTACCATATGCCCTTCCGGACGAAAAAATAGAGGCAACTATTATCAACTTACAAAAAAACTTTGCCATTGCCAAAATAGACAATATCGTTACAGCGTCAAACGATAGAGTTTCTGCTGATTGTCCTTATTTTGGAAAATGCGGTGGTTGTTCTTTGCAACATTTAGATTATTCGAAACAGTTAAACTTCAAAACAGATTTGGTAAAAATGACTCTTAAAAAATTTGGAAACATTGATACTGAAGTTTTACCATGTATTCCTAGCACACAATGGAGATATCGAAACAAGGCCGCCATACCAGCCAATGGTAAACTAGGTATGTTTAGAAAAAATAGTCACAATGTAATAGAGATTGAAGATTGCCCAATCACTCAAGATTGGATAAAGCCCCTTCTTTCTATCGTAAAAGAATACACGACTCAAAATAACATTCCTTTATATAATGAAGACACTAAGTCTGGCTTACTCAAACATGTAGTTACTAGAAGTCTTAACAATAAAATTCTTATCACAATGGTTATCAATGGAAATAGTCTTCCAGCCCCTGAAAAACTTATCCACAGGCTGCAATCGACTTTCGATAACTTTGGATTAAATCTCAACATAAATAAACTTAACAACAATGTAATTTTATCTAATAGCTGGAAACATTTATTCGGCTTGAAAGACCTTGACGGGAATGATTTCGATATACAGTATACTGTTTCAAGCGCAAGTTTCATGCAAGTTAATGATGATATAAAAAGCAAAATTTATAGCAATGTATTGTCACTTATTGACAAAAACTACATAGTTATTGACGCATACAGTGGTGCTGGACTACTTTCTGCAATCATTTCAAGAAAAGCAAAACAATGTTTTGGAATCGAGATTATTAAAGAAGCAACAGCCAACGCTAATAGTCTAGCAAAGGAAAATAACATATCTAATTTAACAAACATAAACGGAGATTGTGCAAAAGAATTGCCAACACTGATTAACAAATTAAAGAACGAAAATGTTACAATTGTACTAGACCCTCCTCGTAAAGGTTGTGACAAGAAAGTAATAGAAAGTATTGCAAACTGTCAACCAAGTAAAATAGTATATATTTCATGTGCGCCAGATACTTTAGCGAGAGACTTAAAAAATTTACTTGGACTTGCTAACTACAATATCAGATCAATTCAACCTTATGATATGTTTCCTAATACTCCACACGTAGAAACCGTTGTTTGTCTGGAACTATCCAAATAATTCTTTCGACAAAAAATGTCAATAATCTCCTCTTTACATTTTTGAATTCTGTGGTATAATAATATTCGTATTATGGTTATGTAACCAAATTTAATATACTTTATATTGAGACAATGTCTCTTTTATACGCGAAGAGGAAATGGTAAAAGAATATTCTACTTTTATGAATACTATACATTCAGACGGGCTACATTATTTAGTTGAAGCTGACGGTACACAAAATGGACGATGGGCCATGTTTTCTTTTGGCTTTCCATTGGGTATAACAGATTTCTCAATAATTAAAAAAGAAACGGGAGAGGTTTCCTTTGAAATTGGTAGATATAAAGTAGAAGACTTTTATCACGATTTTTTCATCAACCCTGCAAATTTATTCTATGAAAGTTTCAAAAAAATCATAGGAGATGAAAACGAATTAACGATCTGGGCAGATGACAAAAAGTCATTCAAAAT
>CAYJCC010000045.1:0-6027 GCA_964368655.1 uncultured Lachnospiraceae bacterium
TAAACAGTCTAGACATAATATTTAAGCCTGAAAAAAATAAAAATTTACCAAAACCAAACAAAAAATAAAAGACCATAATTATGGTCTTTTTTATGTTATAAAACTATTTTTTCAAAAGAGAGTTGTAAATCTCACTTTTAGAAACTCCCCTATCTTTCGCAACCATTTTCATGGCGTCGTTTTTAGGTTGTCCCAATTCCATATAATGTTTTACGTGGTCTTCAAGAGACAAATCATTCAACAATACCATCTTTTTAGGCTTATCAACCAATAATACAAACTCGCCCTTAATTGTCCCATCAAAACCATTCTTTAACTCAAAGAAATGTACATCTTCAAACTTTTTGGATATTTCTCGAACGGTACAAGCCTTTCGGTCTCCTAAAACTTCATACAAATCAGCAACTATGTTTTCAAGTTTATGTGGAGAAACATAGAATATAAGGCAAGATGGAGTATTTGCAAAATCTTTCAATACTTTTACTCTATCGCCTTTTTTGTCTGGCAAAAATCCAACAAAAGTAAATGGAGTATCAAAGCCACTCAAAACAAAAGCTGTTGTCACTGCATTAGCCCCCGGTAAAACGATATATTCTAATCCCTTTTTAATCATCTCTTTTATAAGAATATTCCCCGGGTCTGATATCCCCGGCGTACCAGCATCACTTATCAACGCAAAATTCTCGCCATCTTGTAATCTTTTTACTATAATCTCAAGAGACTGTATTTCGTTAAACTTATGATAACTATGTAGTTCTTTTTTTATACCAAAATGATTCAATAACACACCACTGGTTCTAGTATCTTCACATAAGATACAGTCCACTTTTTTCAATGTCTCAATGGCTCTTTCGGTCATATCTCCTAAATTTCCAATCGGAGTAGGTACAACATACAACATATTACACTCGTGGAGTTATTTCAACTTTAACACCACTCTTACCCCCTTTTATAGCCTCTATCATCACCACGTTTGCACCTTTTTCAGATGGCACAATCGCTATTTTCTTTACTTCAAGATTGTTTTGACGGCAAATATAAATCAAATCGGCTAAACGCTCTTCCTTATTTACTGTATAAAATTTACCACCAAATTTCAAAAGCTTACTTGCTTCTTTTATTATTTCTTCAAGAGTTACAGCAATTTCATGCCTACAAGTTGCAATTTCTGGGTCTTCGTTCAAAATACTGCCACTCAACTTGTATGGTGGGTTGCAAACAACAATGGAAAACTTTTCTAAACCAATTTGTTTATGAATACCTTGTAGTTTTTTATTTACTACTTTGATTTCTTTTTCTAGCCCGTTGTATTCCACACTTCTTTGGCTCATATCTGCAAGATATTCTTGTAGTTCTACCAAAATAGTTTCTTTTATCTTTCTTTTTTGTGACGCAAGAATACCAATTATGCCACTTCCACTGCATAAATCAACCATGTTATCTTTGACGCCACCCTTTACAAAGTTTGCCAACATAACAGCATCAGATGTAAAACAATATTTTTTAGGATGCTGAATAATAAACAGCCCGTTATATTGCAGGTCGTCTAATCTTTCACCCATCTTAACTAAATTGCTTTTGTCTTTTGCCATTTTTAATTTTCTTTTCCGTTATTCTTTTTATCATTTTTTGGTTCGTGCCTATCAGACTGACTTTTTATTTTCACATCGGCCGCATCGTATTCGTTAATCTTAACACTATCCCCCTGTGAAATTCTAACTGTTACTTTCTTTTTCAATAACGCATTGTATATAACCACACCGTCTCCGTCTGGAGTTGAAACAAAAGAGTTTATCTTTGGCACAATGTTATTTAATTCTGCATAATGTTCATTCTCGTATGATAAACAACACATTAAACGGCCACATACTCCACTTATTTTGATAGGGTTCAATGACAAGCCCTGCGTTTTAGCCATCTTTATACTTACTTTATCAAACTCGTTCAAATATCTACGGCAACAACATTCTTGTCCACACATTCCCAAAGCGCCAATAGCTTTTGCTTGGTCTCTGATACCAATCTGTTTTAATTCTATACGGATTTTTAGTTCGTTTGCTAAATCTTTTACCAACTCTCTAAAATCAACTCTATCCTCGCAAACAAAACTGATTACAACCTTGCTTCCATCTCCCGTAAACTCAGCCTCAACAAACTTCATTTCCAAACGATGCTTATCTTTTAACTTGTTCGCAAGTTTTATAACTTCTTTCTTGCGTTTTTCGTTTTCTTCAGCTTGTAAAATATCTTGTTCACTAGCAAGTCTAGTGATTCTTTTTATATTTCCAGCAGTTTCCTTATCCCCTTCGACTTCTATTCTTGGAGTAACAACTGTTCCTATCTCATTGTTAACGATAACCTTATCCCCTGCGTTATAATCTACGCCGTTATCATCAAAAAACTCTGTTTCCCCTGTTTTTAATTTTATGCTTGTCAAAATCATCTCGATTTTACCTCCAACATTTTCATTAAGAAATGTTCAACAACCCCACTTGGATTGCAATTTGCTTTTAGTTTTTTGTTTTCTTCCACAACAGCTTTTGATAACTCACTTATTGCCTTTGCAGAAAATCTATCCTCACAGCCCCTCAAAGACGCCTTGGCTTTCGATATCTGTCCCCCCGCTTTTAATACCATCAAGTCTCTCATCAAAGACAAGAACTCGTCAAATACATCCCCTAATCTGTCTTTGTACTTCATAACTTCACCACTATAAGAAAGAAGTTCTCCACTCGAATTCATGTTCTTTATAACATTTATCAAGCACTTTTGCATCTGAATGAACTCTTGGTCTTGAAGCAGTTTATAAACATTTGCCAAACTTCCACCACTCAAATCGGTCAACTCTTCAGCTTCTTCTTGAGACTTCCCAAGCCCACATACAAAAGATATTATATCTTCTCTGCTTGGCTCTTCTACCTTCAATATCTTACAACGGCTACGTATAGTTGGTAAAACATTGTAAGGCAATGTAGAGGTTATTATAAAAGTTACAGATGGAATAGGCTCTTCCAAAGTCTTTAAGAGTTTATTCTGTGACGCTGCAAGTGTCTCATCAAAGTTCTTTAATATATATAACTTTCTGTCGCCCTCGTATGGATAAACAATGCTGTCTGAAACAATTTCATTGACGTCTTCAACCAAAATAGTCTTTTTATCTGCTGTTGGATAAGTCTTTACGTCTGGATAATTGCCGTTGTCCAATCTGTTACAGATAATCTCATCATTGATATCACATAAAATCTGTTTGCAAATAAACATCGCAAACTCGTCCAATAATTTCTCGTCTTTTCCTGTTAAAAGATATGCATGACTGACCATCTTATTCGCAATGTCAGCACTAACTATCTTATATGTGTTTGAATTTTTGTAAAAGTCTATATATTCCATATGTTATATATTACCACAAAACGTCGTATTTCTCAAACACTTTCTTCCTTCCTTATAAAATAATTAGCACGAAAAAAGTCGGCAAGAAAAAACAAAAAAAGAGGTGCCGTAGCACCTCTAAATGTTTTATTATGAAAGTTTTATGCTTTTAACTTTTAACTTCATATGTTTATTTGGAGTTTCAACAGCAACGATATCACCTTTCTTTGCTCCAAGTAAAGCCTTTCCCATAGGACTTGCATTACTGATATGTCCCATTACTGGATTTGCCTCAAAACCACCCATAATAGTCAATGTCATGGATTCTTTTGTGTCAGTATCTTCAACAACAACAGTTGAGCCAACAGCTACTTTTGTATTGTCTACTTTACCCTTTCCAATAATCTTTACGTTTCTCAAAGTATTTTCAAGTTGGAAAATTTCTTGTTCTACCTGTGCTTCCTTTTCTCTTGCTGCATCATACTCAGCGTTTTCACTGATGTCGCCAAAAGCTCTAGCGTTTTCTATTTCGTTAGATATTTCAACACGAACAACACTTTTCAAGTTCGCTAATCTGTCTTTTAATTCCTTGTATCCTTCTTTTGTTAAATAAACTGCTTCATCCATTTTAAGCCCTCCCCGTAAGAGATTTTGTGTTGTCTATTTACAACGCGATTAGTATATATTAAGATTTTCCCTTTGTCAATCGATTTTGGAAATATTTTACATACGAACTTTACCAATGTTTTTCGTATTTTTCATATTTTAAGATATTTGTATTATCCACTTTATGATTATATGTCTTTCATGAATATATTTTCATAAAATCCAAACACTAAAATAAAAAAGGAAGGATTCTATATGATTACTTTAATCTGTTTTCTATTAACAATTATTGGCAGTATAAACTGGTTATGCATTGGATTGCTACAATATGATTTTGTCGCCGGACTCTTTGGCTCACAAGCAAACGTCTTCAGTAGAATTATATATGCGATAATCGGATTGTCCTCTCTGGTCCTTATCTATGCCGCAATAAAAACAAAGGGTTGCATTAAATGTAACGGGAAAAAAAGTAGCGACCAAGAACTTAAAATCTCAAAGAAAAAGAAACAAAAAGAATCAACAGAAAATAATGTTTCTGACAATAACTCTCAACAAAATGTCAACAACTCTCAATCAAATGTACAGCAAGGCAATATACAGCAAACCCCACCACAAAATGAAAACAATGAAAACATACAGCAAAATCAGCCTTCTTCTGAACAAAATTCACAGGAACAAACTCACCCTGAAAACAACTCATCTCAATCCAATCAATAACAAAAAAAACACTCTGATTGCAGAGTGTTCTTTTTTTATTTTAGTTATCTTAACCGTTAAGTCTGTGCAACTCTCTCAACTGATGATAAAGTTCCATATCAAAAGTGCTTGGAGTTTTTATAGCTTCTTGGAAAGGAACATAGAAGATTGAATTGTTCTTTATACCAATAGCCATTCCACCCTTGCCCTCTTTGAGCAATTCCATAGCATACACACTAAATTGTAATGCCAACATTCTGTCAATGACACTTGGTGCTCCACCTCTTTGTAGATATCCAATAACTGCAGTTCTAACTTCGATACCAAGGTCTTTTTCCATAGCCTTTCTCACATCGTCGATAGAAAAGTTCATTGCTTCGTTAACTATAACAAGAGGGGTCTTAATTCCATTATCATAGTTTTTCTTAATGTCTTTCATGATTGACTTAAACGTTTCGCCTGTCTCAAATACTCCCAACGCATTTGCAGATACAGCTGCGGCTACGTGCAAAGCGATGTTTCCACATCTTCTTCCCATAACTTCTACGACGAAGCCCCTATCATTTGCTTCAATGGATTGACGCATGTTATCTATAGCACTTACGGCGTTATTTACAGCAGTATCAAAGCCCAAACTCTTTTCTGTATAGAAGATATCGTTATCAATTGTTGCTGGGATTCCAACAATGTTTACTCCTCTTTGTGCAAGTTTCAAACCACCACGGAAAGAACCATCTCCACCCAAAAGGACAACTCCGTCAATTTGATTTTCTTCAACTCTTTTAGCAGCCTTATCAACTACTTTCTCGTCAAGAAACTCAACATATCTTGAAACCTTAAGGTAACAACCACCCTGATCGGCAATGTTTTCAACTTTTTTGTTTGTTAATATCTCAAAATCGTTTTCAACTAAACCTTTGAATCCATATCTGTATCCAACAACGGTTATACCAGATATTTCACATGCGTTTACTATGGTCTTTATTGCCACATTCATTCCTTGGCAATCTCCCCCGCTACAAATTATACCTAATCTCTTCATTTTCCTTTCCTCCTAAACCAATTTTATACAATCCTCTTCTAAATAAGCGTAAAGCTCATTCAAAAGGAAAGATGTTGCATTAACCTTCAAGTCTGCTTTATATGGCGTGTTATCTGCAGTATTTTTTATAACAACTTCAGTGTCCCCTTCATAGGTTCTCAAAATTTTCATTATATTAAACTGCAATTTTGCATCGTCCATATCATACTTCAAGTAAAGTTTTTTACTGGATTTATCGCTTTCTTTTTCAGTAGTAACTTCCCAAGGAATTATTTCATCAGCCAACACGCTTGGATTTTCTCCAACTCGCATAC